>NZ_JBVVXU010000004.1:0-252342 GCF_055902035.1 Leisingera sp. SA215
CTTTTTCACCCAAGCGCTGTCGGAGCGCGATCCTGAACTTTATGCCTCGATCACAGCCGAGCTGGGCCGCCAGCGCGACGAGATCGAGCTGATTGCCTCCGAGAACATCGTCTCGGCCGCGGTGATGGAAGCGCAAGGCTCCGTCCTCACCAACAAATACGCCGAAGGCTACCCGGGCCGCCGCTACTATGGCGGCTGCCAGTATGTCGACGTCGCCGAAAACCTGGCCATCGACCGCGCCAAGCAGCTGTTCGGCTG
This sequence comes from Leisingera sp. SA215, assembly GCF_055902035.1. NCBI lineage: Bacteria > Pseudomonadati > Pseudomonadota > Alphaproteobacteria > Rhodobacterales > Roseobacteraceae > Leisingera > Leisingera sp. SA215. Next base: position 259 of record NZ_JBVVXU010000004.1, read on the forward strand.
CGAATATGCCAATGTGCAGCCGAACTCCGGCAGCCAGGCGAACCAGGGTGTGTTCCAGGCGCTGATCCAGCCCGGCGACACCATTCTGGGCATGGATCTGGCCTCCGGCGGCCACCTGACCCATGGCGCCCGCCCGAACCAGTCGGGCAAGTGGTTCAACGCGGTTCACTATGGTGTGCGCGAAAGCGACAACCTGATCGACTACGATCAGATCCAGGCTCTCGCAACCGAGCACCAGCCCAAATTGATCATCGCCGGCGGCTCCGCCATCCCGCGCCAGATCGACTTTGCCAAATTCCGCGAAATCGCCGACAGCGTCGGCGCCTATTTCATGGTCGACATGGCCCATATCGCGGGTCTGATCGCTGCCGGTGAGCACCCCTCGCCGTTCCCGCACGCGCATGTGGCCACCACCACCACCCACAAGACCCTGCGCGGCCCGCGCGGCGGCATGATCGTGACCAATGACGAGGGCATAGCCAAGAAGGTGAATTCGGCGATCTTCCCCGGCATCCAGGGCGGCCCGCTGATGCATGTGATCGCCGGCAAGGCGGCGGCCTTCGGCGAGGCGCTGAAGCCGGAGTTCAAGGCCTACCAGAAGCAGGTCCGCGCCAACGCGGCGGCACTGGCGGACCAGCTGATCCAGGGCGGGCTGGACATTGTCACCGGCGGCACCGACACCCATGTCATGCTGGTCGACCTGCGCCCCAAAGGCGTCACCGGCAATATCGCCGACAAGGCGCTGGGACGGGCCCATATCACCACCAACAAGAACGGCATCCCGTTCGACCCGGAAAAGCCCACCGTGACTTCCGGCCTGCGTCTGGGCACCCCGGCAGGCACCACCCGCGGCTTCGGCGAGGCAGAGTTCCGCCAGATCGCCGATCTGATCATCGAGGTGATCGACGGGCTGGCCGCCAACGGTGAAGACGGCAATGCGGATGTGGAGGCCGCGGTGCGCGCCAAGGTTGCGGATCTCTGCGCCAGGTTCCCGCTGTACCCGAACCTGTAAGCCCTTGCAGGAGTGAAAAAAACGAACCGCCGCGCGCCGCAAGGCCGCGGCGGTTTTGCTTTGCGTCAGGAGGCGCCCGCACCGCGCGCAGGTGTGGCCGCAAAAACCGCGCTCGATACCCCGCTCGCGCCGGGTGGCGCGCTTCTGCCTTGCCTGCCATGAGGCCGCAGTGAGTTTTGAACCACGTTCAAAATACTGCCGGTAGCGTTGGCGCTTAGCGGGGAATCAGACCAGGCCGCGCCAGCGCAGGACCACGATCAGCAGGATCAGCACCACCATCACGGAAAACGCCATACTGCCCAGCACTCCCAGCCAGAAGCCTTTGCGCCGGTCTGCCAGGTCGACTTTCTGCAGATGCGCCTTCACTTCGCGCGCAGCGCCCCGAAGCGGTTTCTCGTCCACCGTCGGCCGCAACTTGGGATGTTCCAGCATCGGCAGAGCATCGGCAAGTTTCATGCCCTGCTTGTAGATCCGGCGCGGCAGACGGCGGCGCGCCCGTTTCAATGCGGCGGCAAGATCGCCGGAGGCCTGTTCGCGCTCCTTCAGCAGCGTACGGATGTCCTCGATATCCTGATCCAGACTGGCGGCCATTCTGGCACTCTCCCTCAGCTGCCGTTCGCGGCCACCCTAGCCTGCGCTGATGACTGTCTCAATGGGGGTGGCAAGCCCTTGCCTGCGCGGCTATCTAGACCTTATGCTGAACACAATCACACATGGCACTGCCACTGGAAAACCCCCGCTGCTGATTGCCCATGGCCTTTATGGCTCAGCCCGGAACTGGGGCGTCATCGCGAAACGCCTGTCGGATGAACGGCAGGTTGTTGCCGTCGACATGCGCAATCACGGCGACAGCCCGCGGACGGACAGCCACACCTATCCTGAGCTGGCCAAAGATCTGGCAGAGGTGATTGCAGCCCACGGCGGGCAGATGGATGTGATCGGCCATTCAATGGGCGGCAAAGCGGCGATGACGCTGGCACTGAACCATCCCGAGGCGGTGCGCCGCCTGGTGGTTGCCGACATTGCACCGGTTGCCTACGGCCATACCCAGATCCAATACATCCACGCGATGCGCACGGTGGACCTGGATACGGTTGAGCGCCGCCCGGAGGCCGCCGCGCAACTGGCCGAGGCCGGAGTAGAACCTGCGCTGCAGAGTTTTTTCACCCAGTCGCTGGATATCCCGAACAAGCGCTGGAAGCTGAACCTGGACACGCTGGCGGATCAGATGCCGAACATCATGTCTTTTCCTGAGACTGATGCCGCGTGGCAAGGACCGGCGCTGTTCTTGTCGGGCGCCAACTCGGACTATGTGCTGCCCGAACACCGCGATAGGATCCGCGCACGCTTCCCTGCCGCCCGTTTTGCGAAACTGCCCGGTGCAGGCCATTGGCTGCACGCCGAGAAGCCGCGGGAATTCGAGGCCGCGGCACGGGTGTTCCTGAACGCGTGACGACCCGGGCGGCACCATGACCCGGCCCGCCGGGCGGGGCTACCGGGTGTACATCTGCTTCTTCAAGTTCCGGGTGCGTTGCGTCGCGGCGGCGGAGCCATCCGTGGTAGGTGCCGACCCATCTGTCAAAGGGGGTCTCCGACGTGCCATAGTTGCACTCGAAGTACCGGTGATGCAGCTGGTGAAAGAAATCACCTGCCCGCGCGGTCCCGGTCTCCTTGACGATGACCCTCTCGAAGCCGGAATGTGACAACACCGGACTCACCTGCTGGAACATCGCGTGGAACACCAGATGCAGCGGGTGCGAGGGCAGCACCAAGTGGATGAAATAGGCGGTGAAATACAGCAGGTTTCGAACCAGTTATTGGAAATCCCTGACCACGAGCCGGTGTTGACGTTGCGGTGATGCACCGTATGAACATGACGATAGAGTTTCGGATGATGCTCGAGCCAGTGCACCCAGTAAAAATGCAGGCCGGACCACATCGGGATCAGCAGCACCCAGACCACGCACCAGACCGGTGCTTCGGCAAAGCTGGCAACCGGCACCCAGCCGTTCGCCATCACCCAGAACTGCGCCGCCCGGCCTGGGTGGCCATTGAAACAGCGGGTTGAGCGGCACCGGTCCCTCGGGGCGGTAGTTCCAGCGCTGGTTTTCCGGATCCGGATGGCTTGCAGTCATGGTTACAACTCCTGCTTGCGGTCAGCTGGCGTAGTCCGCTCCTTCGCCGTCGAGGATCGCCTTCAACTGGGCCAGGTGGCGTTCTGCCTGATCCGGGTAATCCTCCAGCTCTTTTGCAGTTTTCTCAGCAATCTCGTCGCTCAGCACCCGCAGTTCCCGGCCGGTTTGCAGGGCACGGATATAGGTCTCCGCTGCGCGTTCAAAGTAGTAGAGCCGGTTGAAAGTGTCCGCGACACTATCGCCGATGATCAGCACTCCGTGGTTGCCCATGATCATCACCTTGACCTTTGGGTCGGTCAGCATCGAGGCGCAGCGCGCGCCCTCGTCGGCGAACGCCAGCCCGCCAAAATCGTTGTCGATCACATAGCGGTTATAGAAGGTCGCGGTGTTCTGATCGATCGGCGGCAAGGTGCTGTCGGCCAGGCAAGCGAGCACAGTGGCATGGATAGAGTGCACATGCATCACGCAGCGGGCATGCGGGCACAGCCGATGGATGGAACCGTGCAGCCCCCAGGCGGTCGGGTCCGGCGCGTCGGGGCGTTCCATCGTCTTGGGGTCGCCCGCGTCCAGCAGCAGAAGATCCGAGGCCTTCACCCGGGCAAAATGCACCTGGTTCGGGTTCATCAGGAACTGGCTGCCGTCCTCATTCACCGCCAGGCTGAAGTGGTTGGCCACCGCCTCATGCATGTTCAGCCGCTCGGTCCAGCGGAAGGCGGCCGCCATGTCGACGCGCTCCTGCCAATGGGTGAGGTTCGGGCTTAGGTCTGTTTGCTTGTTCATTCTGGCACCTCCGGAAACGTTGCTGCGGTATTGGTGCCAGCCACAAGAACTGCTGACAAACAATTGATTCAGCGGTAATGCATTAGGTGAACTAATGCATAGGTCATGCATCCATGCCATCATCCGGATCGCACTCATCGTCCCTGCCTCCGCTTACCTGGCTGCGCGCCTTTGAAGCCAGCGCCCGGCACCTGTCCTTCACCCGCGCCGCGGGTGAATTGAACCTGACGCAATCAGCCATCAGCCAGCATGTGCGCAGCCTGGAGAACTTCCTGGGGCGCGAGCTGTTCATCCGCAAAACCCGTGCGCTGGAGTTGAGCGAGGCAGGCGCCAATTACATGCCCATCGTGCGCGAAGCCTTTGACCTGATTGCGGCCGGAACACAGGCCTTTACCGGCGGCGATCAGGGGCGGCATCTGGTGCTGCAGTGCAACATGGCGTTTTCGGTGTTCTGGCTGTCGCCGCGCCTGCCCCGGCTGTATAAAGAGTTCCCCTGGCTGGTGCTGAACATCGTGACGCCGATCTGGGACCCCGATCGGCACGCAGTCAATGCCGGCACCGAAATCCGCTTTGGCCGCCCTGCGGACATGTCCGCCGCCGCGATCCGGCTGACCCGCGACAGGTTCTACCCGGTGTGCGCGCCGGGCTATCAGGGCGGCGAAGTGGACTTTAAGACCTCAACCCTGTTGGATTGCGGCGGTGTAACAGGCTCTTGGGGGGCATGGTTCAAATCGCAAGAGCTGCCGTTTGAGCGCAATCATGAGATCAATCTGGCCTCCACTTACGTGATTGCCATGACCGCGGCGGTGAATGGCGCCGGGATAGCGATGTCGCACGATACGCTGGCGGGCGGGCTGCTGGAGAGCGGCCAGCTGGTCAAGCCCAGCGGCCATTCGGGGGAGCTTTTGGAGAACTATTTCCTGATGCCGCCACCCAGTCATGCCAGCACGCCGGCGTCGCGTGCATTTCTGGAGTGGCTGGCGGGGGAACTGCCGCCGGTGTAGCGGAAAACATGAGGTTCGTGCCTGACCTTGGGGAGGCGCAAAAGCGCCTTCCCGGGGGAAGGTCAGGCGCGGGCCGTGCCCCTGCGCGCCACGGCCCAAGAAGGCACTTTCAACATTTTCCGACATCACCTTAGAAAAGTGCGCAATCCGTCCGCCCCTTGCGTGTGACCGCCTGCGCCGCTATATCCGCCGCACCGGTCGCAGCCTACCCGGTCACCAAAACAAGGGTTCAAAAATGAAGACTATCGTTATCTGCTCGGGCGGGCTGGATTCCGTTTCGCTTGCCCATATGGTCGCTGCCGAACAGCAGCTGACCCGTCTTGTCTCCTTCGACTATGGCCAGCGCCACCGCAAGGAGCTCGACTATGCCGCAGCCGCCGCCAGACGGCTGGGCGTGCCGCATGACATCATTGACATGCGCACCATCGGCGCCGCGCTTTCGGGTTCCGCCCTGACCGATGACATCGACGTGCCGGACGGCCACTACGCAGAAGAGACCATGAAGGTCACCGTGGTGCCGAACCGCAATGCCATCATGCTGACCATCGCCTATGGCATTGCTGCCGCGAACGGTGATGAGGCGGTGGCAACGGCGGTGCATGGCGGCGACCACTTCATTTATCCGGACTGCCGCCCGGCCTTCACCGAGGCGTTTGATGCCATGCAGCGGGCAGCGCTCGACGGCTACGCCGATGTGCGTCTCTATACCCCGTTTGTACACCAAACCAAGGGCGACATCGTGACAGCGGGGGCGAAGCACAACACCCCCTTTGCCGGCACCTGGTCCTGTTACAAGGGCGGCGACAAGCATTGCGGCCGCTGCGGCACCTGCGTGGAACGGCGCGAGGCGTTCCATCTGGCGGGCGTCGAGGATCCGACAGAATATGCAGACCCCGATTTCTGGCAGCAGGCGATTGCCGGGAAGGACGGCGGCTGATGTTCCGGATCACCAAGGAGTTCCACTTCTCCGCGTCGCATCAACTGACGCATCTGCCGTCCGATCACCAATGCGCCCGCCTGCATGGGCACAACTATGTTGTGGTGGTGGAACTGGCGGCCAAGGAGCTGAACGCGGACGGTTTCGTGCGCGACTATCACGAGCTGAAGCCGCTGAAGGAGTATATCGACGGCACCTTCGACCACCAGCATCTGAACGATGTGCTGGAGAGGCATTCGACGGCGGAAAACATGGCCAAGCATTTCTATGACTGGTGCCATGCGCGCTGGCCGGAAGTCACCGCGGTGAAAATTTCGGAAACTCCGAAAACCTGGGCGGAGTACCGGCCATGACCCTGCGCATTGCTGAAATCTTCGGCCCCACGATCCAGGGCGAAGGTGCGCTGATCGGGGAGCCCACGATATTTGTGCGCGCAGGCGGTTGTGATTACCGCTGCTCCTGGTGCGACAGCCTGCATGCGGTCGACAGCGCCTACCGCCATGACTGGGCCGTGATGGCGCCGGAGCAGGTCATGGCAGAGGTGCGCCGCCTGTCTGGCGGCAGGCCGCTGACAGTGTCGATTTCCGGCGGCAACCCGGCGATCCAGGATTTCGCCCCGGTCATTGCCTATGGCAAGACCGAAGGCTACCGCTTTGCCTGCGAGACCCAAGGATCTGTCAGCAAGGCCTGGTTTGCGGATCTCGACACGCTGGTGCTGAGCCCCAAGCCGCCCTCAAGCGGTGAAACGGTGGATTGGAAAGCCTTCGGCCAATGTCTTGAAGCCGCCAGGGGCTGCGGCCAGGCGGTGATGAAGATCGTGATATTTGACGACAAGGACTACGCTTGGGCCAAGTCCGCCGCTGAACGCCATCCCGAACTGCCCCTGTATCTGCAGCCCGGCAACCCGGAGGTCGACCCGACCCTGCCGGTCGATCTGAGCCAAGCCACCGACCGGCTGTTGTGGCTGATAGAAAAAGTAACCGGCGACGGCTGGTTCACCCCCCGCGTCCTGCCCCAGCTGCATGTGCTGGTCTGGGGCAACAAGCGCGGCGTCTGAAGACAAGGAACCCTGACATGTCCGACAGCATCTACAGCAACCTGAAACAGCTGGGCGGCGACACCATCCTGCCGGCCAGCCCGGAAGAGGCTGAACTGGAGCGCGTCCAGAATCCGCAGGCCGACGTCGCCTATAACGTGCGCTTCACCGCGCCGGAATTCACCTCGCTCTGCCCGATGACCGGGCAGCCGGATTTCGCCCATCTGGTGATCGACTATGTGCCCGGCAAATGGCTGGTGGAGAGCAAATCGCTGAAGCTGTTCCTGACCTCCTTTCGCAACCACGGCGCCTTTCACGAGGATTGCACGGTCTCCATCGCCCGCCGCCTGGCGGACTTCCTGGAGCCGCAATGGCTGCGCATCGGCGGCTACTGGTACCCGCGCGGCGGCATTCCAATTGACGTGTTCTGGCAAACCGGACCGATGCCCGAGGGCGTCTGGATCCCTGACCAAGGCGTGCCGCCCTACCGCGGCCGCGGCTGACACAAGCCTAAGCATCTGCAGCATACCTCGGCCCGGCGGCACTGCTGCCGGGTTTTTGGTTCAGAACAAGCCATACCCGATCCTGGCCACCCGGCTGCAGGAAGAAACGAGTTCAATTTGAAATGTGGGCCAGGACCCATTGATTTCCGTAGGCCTGCGTGATTCACGGCTCATAAATAGTGCGCGGAACATGTCTGATCCTTTCTGGCTGAGCGACGCACAGATTGTGCGTTTGGAGCCTTTCTTTCCCAAGCCTGATGGTAAGCCTCGTGTCAATGAGCGGCCTGTGCTGAGCGGGTTATCTTCTTCAACCGCAATGCCTTACCTTGACGCGACGCACCCGCTGCCTATGGCCCGCACAGTCAGGCAGGACCGTCGCCCCAGTGGGACGATGCAAGCCCGGTGAACGCCTTCTGCGATAGCCGCGGGCGCCCTCTCAACCTGTTCGTCACCGCCGGGCAAGTCAGCGACGACATCGGCGCGCGGGCTCGCGCAGCAGCGCCGCGTCATGTCCGCGTGCGCAACCTGCGCCAGGGGTGCTAACCGGAGAATTCAAACATGGATCCCCCGGTGAAAAAAGGGGCGCGCGGCCCCTCAACCGCCACGCGCCCAGATCCAACCGGGGAGGATCTGGCGGGGGCATGCAGGCGCGCCCATCCCCGGTCAACCCCCTGCCTTGGAACCAGCGTAAATGCCACTGGCGCCCCTTTTAACAGCGGGAGCTAACCAAACCCTCTTGAAACAGCCCCTCGGTTCGTGCCTAACCGCTCCGCATTGTTTCAGGAGCAAGTCATGGACACATTTGAAGGGCTGTATAAGGCAGATTTCATAACCCCCTCCCAGCACGGATACGGAGTACTCGTTGTTTCTAATGGCACCGCGCGCGGGGGCGACAGCATCGTGTCTTACGATGGAACCTATGCCCTGTCCGGCACAGACGTCACCTTCGACCTTGATGTCTTCCGGCATTCCAGCATGGGAACTCGGAGCCCCATCTTCAAGCGTGACAGTGTCACCCTGACGATCAACGCAAAATGGCTGGCAGACGGCCGGATCGCGGGCAACGGCCAGAGCCCTGAAGCCCTTGGCATTCCAATGAAAATCGTTCTGACCAAGCTGCGGGACTAATACGATCATGCCGCCCGCACCATCGCCTGGCCGAAGTCTCCCGGCGGGCCGGGATCCGTCAGCATAACCAGCAGCGCGATGTGGCTGGCGGGGGCGGAAGTAGACCGACAATAGGTCAGGCGCATTTGCTTTCATCGCGTATGGGTCAATGCGAATTGACCCAAGACTGTCGACCACCCGCCGCACCAGACTGGCCGCAGGATACATCATTGTTCCCAATCGGGGTTAGGTTGGGGCGGCTCATGCAGCTTCCCCATCGCGTGCTTGGACGGTTTCCCCTCAGCTATGAGCCAAGGTGAAAGCCGCGGGCGGCCAGCGGTTCGACCCCGCTCGCCTGCGCGCCGCCTACCTGATCGACCGGCCCGAACCCGCGCCGGAACCCATGGACCAGACCCTCGCGCGCGTCGGCGCCATGCGCGCCCGCTGCCGGTTCGGCCAGGCGATGCTGCTGCAAGAGCTGGGCGGCAGGTTCACGCCGGGCAGCACAGACCCGATCGACCGCTTCGATTTCAAAGAGACGCGCTGGCGCTTGTCCCTTCTCGGCCTCTCAGCCACCGGGAACGACATGCCGTCTGCGCCCGTGCCAGCCGCAAAGCCCTGTCCCGCTCCGCTCAGCAGCGCAGGAAATAGCCTGGACCAAAACGGGAACAGAACGAGACTGTGGGAGCAAGGTGTGGGAGTCGCGCAAATCGCGCAAAACGTCCCCTCCGCCGCGGGAACATATTTTCCTGTAAAATCAATGGTGCGGACGGCGGGACTCGAACCCGCACGGCCATACGGCCAGGAGATTTTAAGTCTCCGGTGTCTACCATTCCACCACGTCCGCGCAAGGCACCGCAGGACGGCGCCTTAGCAGCAGGTCTAGCCTTCTGAATTCATGCGGACAATCGGTTTTCGGCGCCTACCGGAAAATTTCCCGCGTCCGGGGCAGGACTACAACTCCACATCTCCTGCGCCCTGCGGTGCCAGCGGCCCGCCCGGGCCGGCCAGTTGGCGCTCTGGCAGCCAGGGGTTTAACGCCAGCGCTTCGGCCAGGGCCGCGCGTGCTTCATCCAGCCGCGACAAACCGTAAAGCGACAGCGCCCGTCCGCTCATCGCGGCGACATGGCGGGGCGACAGCTCCAGCGCCCGGTCCAGATCGCGCAGTGCCGCGGCAAAGTCCCGCCGCAGGTACTGCACAAAGGCGCGCTGGTTGTAGCCCTCGGCATAATCCGGACAGTAGGCGATCAACTGGTCAAAATCCTCCAAAGCCCCCAGAAAGTCCAAGGCCGTGCGCTTGGTCATCCCGCGGTCCAGCATAGCCTGAGCCTGCGAATCCGGCGCATCGGCCCAGAACTCCCACATCCGGTTGGCAATCTCGCGCGCCTGATCCTCGGTGGCGGCCTTCTGCACCTCGTGCAGCAACCCGTCCAGCCGGGCGCTATGGTCAGGAGCAGCCGGGCAATCAGAGGCCTGTACAGGGAAACCCATGGTCAAGGCGGTAAAGACCGCAGCAAATCCGGTTAAGCGAAGCGGTGTGCGAAACAATACATAGAGCATGCTGCTATGCTGGCATATTTTGGCATTCGATCAAGTCAACTGCACGCGCGCATTCCGCCCCGTCCTATAGGGGTGCCAATGCGCCGTCTTCTTTGACCGCTTCCATCGCAACATAGGTCGAGGTCGAGGCGACATGCGGCAGCGAGGAAATCTTTTCCCCCAGCACCGCCCGGTAATCAGTCATCGAGCGGGTCCGCACCTTCAGCAGATAATCAAAATGCGACGCCATCATATAGGCCTGTTCGATCTCCGGCAGCCTCGCCACAGCCGCGTTGAACTTGACCAGCGCCGCCTCGCGGGTGTCGTCCAGCTTCACCTCGACAAAGGCGACGTGGTCCAGCCCCAGCCGGATCGGATCCACCAGCGCCCGGTAGCCGGTAATGATGCCCTCAGCCTCCAGCCGCCTGAGCCGGGTCTGGGTGGGTGTTTTCGACAGACCGATCTTGCGGGCCAGATCGGCAATGGAGATCCGGCCGTCCTCACTCAGCACATTCAGAATCGCCCGATCGAACCGGTCCAGTTCAGGAAAGTTCATTTGGACCTCCTCATTCCTTATTTTTCACTCTTTCGCCTTAGTATTCCTTATATTTAGGCGATTGTCCCGCCTGAAAGGGTGTATCCTGTGCAAAAGCCCTGCACACCCTTTGTGGAGTTCCCCGCATGACAACCCAACCAAAACTGCGCCACCGGATCGACGCCGGAACCTATGCCGATCAAACCGCGATGCGTGACCAGCTGATTGCTCAGGCAGCCCTGTCCGAGGCCGATCGCACCCGGATCTGTTCCAATGCTGCAGCGCTCGTGCGCGACATCCGCGGCCATTCGGCACCCGGCCTGATGGAAGTTTTCCTGGCCGAATACGGTCTTTCCACCGATGAAGGGGTGGCACTGATGTGCCTGGCCGAGGCGCTGCTGCGGGTGCCGGATGCCGACACCATCGATGCGCTGATCGAGGATAAGATCGCGCCCTCCGACTGGGGCAAGCATCTGGGCAAGTCCACCTCCTCGCTGGTCAATGCCTCGACTTGGGCGCTGATGCTGACCGGCAAGGTGCTGGACGAGGAACGCAGCCCGATCGGTGCCCTGCGCGGTGCTATCAAACGTCTGGGCGAGCCGGTGATCCGCACCGCCGTCAGCCGCGCGATGAAGGAGATGGGCCGCCAGTTCGTGCTGGGCGAGACCATCGAAAGCGCGATGGATCGCGCTGCAGGCATGGAGGCCAAGGGCTATACCTATTCCTATGACATGCTGGGCGAGGCCGCCCGGACCGAGGCTGACGCAGCCCGCTATCACCTGTCCTATTCCAAGGCGATCTCGGCCATTGCCGCCGCCTGCAACAGTGACGACATCCGCAAGAACCCTGGCATCTCGGTGAAACTGTCCGCGCTGCATCCGCGCTATGAGCTGGCGCAGGACGCCAGCGTGATGGAGCACCTGGTGCCGCGGCTGAAGGCGCTGGCGCTGCTGGCCAAAGCAGCGAAAATGGGCCTCAACATCGACGCCGAAGAGGCCGACCGCCTGTCGCTGTCGCTGGAGGTGATCGAGGCGGTGGTGTCTGATCCGTCACTGGCCGGCTGGGACGGCTTTGGCGTGGTGGTGCAGGCTTACGGGCCGCGCACCGGCCTGGCGATCGACGCATTGCATGAGATGGCAGAGAGGTATGACCGCCGCTTCATGGTGCGGCTGGTGAAAGGCGCTTATTGGGATACCGAGATTAAACGTGCCCAGGTCGAAGGCGTGGATGGGTTTCCCGTGTTCACCAACAAGGCGCTGACCGATCTGTCCTATATCTCCAACGCCCGCAAACTGCTGGGCATGACGGACCGGATCTATCCGCAATTCGCAACCCACAATGCCCATACTGTTGCCGCCATCCTGCATATGGCCGCGGACAAGGACAACGCAGACTACGAGTTCCAACGCCTGCACGGCATGGGCGAAACCTTGCACCAGATGGTGCTGGAGCAGAACAGGACCAACTGCCGGATTTATGCACCTGTCGGGGCCCACCGCGATCTCTTGGCCTATCTGGTCCGGCGCCTGCTGGAAAACGGCGCCAACAGCTCTTTCGTGAACCAGATCGTCGATGACAACGTCCCGCCCGAAGTGGTCGCCGCCGATCCCTTTGCAGCGGTTGCCGATATCAGCCGCAAGATCCCGACCGGGCCTGAGCTCTACGCGCCGGAGCGCCCGAACTCCAAAGGCTTCGACCTGGGCCATGCGCCCACCCTGGCCAAGATAGAAAAGGCCCGCGCGCCGTGGCGGACCCATCGATGGCAGGCCGGACCGCTGCTGGCAGGCGATGCCCGCCCCGAGACCGCCAAGGATGTGACCAGCCCCACCGATCTGAGCGTGACCGGAACCGTCAGCCAGTGCAGCCCAGAAGATATCGAGCTGGCACTGGCGCTGGCCGACCCTTGGGATGCTCCGGCTGCCGAACGCAGTTCCATCCTGAACAAAGCCGCGGATTTATACGAGGAAAACTTTGGTGAGCTGTTCGCCATCCTGGCCCGCGAGGCCGGCAAGACCATTCCCGATGCGGTGGCCGAACTGCGCGAGGCGGTGGATTTCATGCGCTATTATGCGGCCCGAATCCCCGATGCGCCGCCGGCTGGGATCTTCTCCTGTATTTCGCCCTGGAACTTCCCGCTTGCAATCTTCACTGGTCAGGTTGCAGCGGCGCTGGCGGCAGGCAACGCGGTGCTGGCAAAGCCCGCCGACCAAACGCCGCTGATCGCTCACCGCGCCGTGCAGCTGATGCACGAAGCCGGCGTGCCGCGCAGCGCCATGCAACTGGTGCCAGGCCGCGGCAGCGTGGTCGGCGCGGCAATCACCTCCGATCCGCGGGTTAATGGCGTGGCCTTCACCGGCTCCACCGCCACCGCCCTGCGCATCCGCCGGGCGATGGCCGACAACCTGCAGCCCGGCGCACCGCTGATTGCTGAAACCGGCGGTCTGAACGCGATGATCGTCGACTCAACCGCCCTGCCTGAGCAAACCGTGCAAGCGGTGATTGAAAGCGCCTTCCAGTCGGCGGGTCAGCGCTGCTCCGCCCTGCGCTGCCTCTATCTGCAGGAGGACATTGCCGACACCGTGCTGAAAATGCTGAAGGGCGCAATGGATTGCCTGCATCTGGATGACCCCTGGCATCTGTCTACTGACAGCGGTCCGGTGATTGACGAAGGCGCCCGTGCGGGAATTCTCGCCCATGTCGCCAAGGCCCGTGCCGAGGGCCGCGTGCTGAAAGAAATGCGTGCCCCGCAAGGCGGAACCTTTGTCGCCCCCACGATGATCGAAATCCCCGGCATCAGCGCGCTGGAGGAAGAGATTTTCGGCCCTGTCCTGCATGTTGCGCGGTTCAAATCCCAACAACTGGATCAGGTCATTTCCGACATCAATGCAACCGGTTATGGTCTCACCTTCGGGCTGCATACACGTATCGACGACCGGGTGCAGCATGTCTGCGACCGGGTGCATGCAGGGAACATCTACGTGAACCGCAACCAGATCGGCGCCATCGTCGGCAGCCAGCCGTTCGGCGGCGAGGGTCTGTCCGGCACCGGCCCCAAGGCGGGCGGTCCCTACTACCTCAGCCGTTTCTGCGCGCCGGACCGTCAGCACAGCAACGCTGTGTGGCAGACCACCTTTGCCGAACTGCCTGGGGAAAGCGGCGTGCCTGTGCGCCCTTTGACCACCACCCTGCCCGGCCCGACCGGGGAATCGAACCGCCTGACCGTCTCGGCCCGCCCGCCGCTGTTGTGCATGGGACCAGGGCCCGAGGCCGCGGCGGACCAGGCCAAAGAGGTGATCGGTCTCGGCGGTACCGCAATTGAGGCGCACGGGATGTTCGATCTGCACCGGCTGGAGGCGATCCAGGGCATTGCCGGCGTGTTGTGGTGGGGTGACGAGGCAACGGGCCGCGAGATCGAACAGTGGCTGGCCAAGCGCGACGGCCCGATCATCCCGCTGATCCCAGGCACGCCAGACCGTGCCCGCGTCCTGGCTGAACGCCACGTCTGCGTTGACACAACTGCCTCGGGCGGTAACGCGGACCTGCTAGGCGGCAACGCCTGAGCTGCGCCCGATAAGTGCTTGACGCTGGGCCATTTCCGGCCCAGCGTTTCCCCATGTTTCCGATCCGCGACCACAACCCGTCCGGCCGCAGGCCCTATGTCGTCTATGCGCTGATGACGGCGAATATCCTGGCCTATATCTATTACACGGCCAGCTATGCCTCCCCCCGCGCACTGGTCTATTTCTATGATGCCTATGCGGTGGTTCCGGCCGAGGTCAGCAACGGGTACGGGTTTGAAACCCTGTTCACCTCATTGTTCATCCATGCCGGCCTGATGCATCTGGGCGGCAACATGCTGTTCCTGTGGATCTTCGGCGACAACCTGGAGGATGAGATGGGCCATCTCCCCTTCCTTGCGTTCTACCTTGCCAGTGGCATCGGCGCAGGGCTGATCCACGTCTATTCGGCGCCGGGGTCCATGGTGCCCACTGTCGGGGCTTCCGGTGCCATTGCAGGCGTCATGGGCGGTTACCTGCTGATGTTCCCCAAGGCCCGCGTCGATATCCTTCTGGTGCTGATCATTTATTTCCGCATCTTCACGATCCCCGCCTTTGTGATGCTGGGCGTTTGGCTGGCGATGCAGTTTTTCGGCGGCCTCGGCGCCGATCCGGACCAGGGCGGCGTCGCCTATTGGGCCCATGCCGGCGGTTTTGCGGTGGGGCTGATCCTCTGCCTGCCCCTGTGGCTGCGGCGCGGCGGCCCGGCGTTCTGGAACAGGACAGACGGCCAGCCGCCGCATCCGGAAAGCAAGTATGAATACTCCGCCAGCCGCATCCCCAAACTGCCCCGCAAGAAACGCAACCCGGGGCCTTGGGGGAAATAGGATGATGGCAGAAGGTTCGTGTCAGGGGATGCCGGATTTGATGCTTCCCGCGGACGGCAGAGATACGCCGCGGCCGGATCGCAACGGCCCGCAATGGAAATTTGTCACCCCGGCGACTGTCAGGGCTGTTTCAACACCGGCCTGCGGGAAAAAATCCTCGGGTTCATGCAACCCGATGAACACAGAAAGCCGTTTGATCGTCGAGCGGCCCGCAGCAATAATAACCTAAAAGTAATGCAGGCCGCTCTATCCCGACTATCGTCCCCCAGAAGAAGATCGGGATGTCCGGGATGTAGGGCAGCGGAAAGCTGTGTCCAGTACAGGAGGTCAAATGGAACACCTGAAAGCCAATTGCCATTGCGGCGCGGTTGAAATCGAAGCTGATTTCCCCCAAGGCCTTGCCTCTGCCGCGCGCTGCGACTGTTCCTTCTGCCGCCGCCGCGGGGCGGCTGCCGTCACCGCCGTTGCCGCCGGCCTGAAGGTGCTGAAAGGGGCGGAGAACCTCAGCCTCTACACTTGGGGCACTCACACGGCGAAACACTATTTCTGCAAGACCTGCGGCATCTATACCCACCACCAGCGCCGCTCCGACCCCAGGGAATGCGGTGTCAATCTGGGCTGTATCCAAGGCGCCAATCCGCGGACGCACGCGCAAACCTATGGCGAGATCCCCTGGAACGACGGTGTTAACCATCCGTCAGACCAACAATAGCCTTCCGCCCGGCCTTAATAACCTGAAACGAAAAACGCGGCCCAGAGGCCGCGTTTCAAATCGTCGGGTTTCCGGGCTGGTTCAGCCGCGGATCACCTTTGCGAAGTTATCGAAGATCGGCTCGTTCGCGCAGACCACGCTGCCGCTGTCGATAATGCCCGCCTCGGGGTCGATCGCCTCGGCAAAGCCACCGGCCTCTTTCACAATGATGATGCCCGCGGCCAGGTCCCAGGCGTTCAGGCGGCGTTCCCAGAAACCCTCGTAACGGCCGGCGGCCACATAGGCCATGTCCAGCGCGGCAGAGCCCCAGCGGCGCACACCGGCACAGGCCGGCATCAGCCGGGCCAGGTCCTGCAACGTCAGCGGCAGATCGGCGCGGCCGCCGAACGGCACGCCGGTGGCAAAAATGGACTCGATCATCCGGTGGCGGCCCGACACGCGGATCCGGGTATCGTTCATCCAGGCACCGGCGCCCTTCTCGGCAAAGAACATCTCGTCCTTGGCAGCGTCATAGACCACGCCCGCGACGATTTTGCCCTTATGCTCCAGCGCAATCGAGATCGCCCAATGCGGCAGCCCATGCAGGAAATTCGTGGTGCCGTCCAGCGGGTCGACGATCCAGCGGCGGGTGGGATCCTCGCCCTCTTCCTCGCCGCCTTCCTCGGCCAGCCAGCCATAGGTCGGGCGCGCGTTGCGCAGCTCTTCCTTGATGATTTTTTCAGCGGCGATGTCAGCCCTGGAGACAAAGTCGCCGGCGCCTTTCATCGACACCTGCAGATTCTCCACCTCGCGGAAGTCTTTCACCAGGGAACGGCCAGCCTTGCGGGCGGTCTTGATCATCACATTGAGGTTTGCGCTGCCAATCATATCTGCAGTATCCTGTCACGTCGGGGAGATGCCGGTCAAACCGTGCCTATACGCCCCCTGCCCGCAGTTGCCAAGGGGCTTTGCCGCAAAGTGCCCAACCGCTTTGACGCCCGGTTACCTTCTCAGGAGCGGTTGAAATCCTGCGTCATGACGCCCAGAGTTTGACAAAATCAGATCAAGGAACAGCTCATGTCCGACCAGATGCAGCGTATCGTGCTGGCCAGCCGCCCCGAAACCCAGGCCAGCGAAGACAACTTCCGTCTTGAGGTTGCCGGCTTGCCCCAACCCGGCGACGGCGAAGTGATCGTAAAAGTCCACTATATGTCGCTGGACCCCTATATGCGCGGACGCATGAATGCGGGAAAATCCTATGCCGCACCGGTCGAAATCGGGGACACTATGACCGCAGGCGGTGTTGGCGAGGTGATGGCCTCAAACAGTCCGGATTTTGTTCCCGGCGACTTTGCTCTGGGCATGTTCGGCTGGGCCAGCCATGCCTGCATCCGGGCCTCGGAGATCCGCAAGCTGGACCCGCAGATGGCTCCGCTTACGACGGCGCTCGGCGTTCTTGGCATGCCGGGGTTTACCGCCTGGCATGGCTTGCAGGCCTATGGCCGTCCCAAGGCCGGCGAAACCCTGGTGGTTGCCGCGGCCACCGGCCCTGTCGGGTCGATGGTGGGGCAGTTGGCGAAACAGGCGGGGCTGCGGGTGGTCGGCATCGCGGGCGGCGAAGACAAATGCAAACTGGCAGTGGAGACATTCGGCTTTGACAGCTGTCTCGATCACCGCGCCCTGGGCTCAGCCGAGGCGCTCAGCGCGGCATTGGCGGCCGCCTGCCCGGAGGGGATCGACATCTACTATGAAAACGTCGGCGGCAAGGTTCTGGAAGCGGTGCTGCCGTTGATGAACAGCTTCGGTCGAATTCCTGTCTGCGGCATGATCGCTTGGTACAACAGTGCGGAAACAGAGCTGACGGCCCCCGCCATCTGGCGTTCCGTGCTGACCAAATTCCTGTCCGTGAACGGCTTCATCATCTTCAACCACTACGACCGTTACCCGGAATTCCTGCAACAGGTCGCGCCCAAGATCGCCAGCGGCGAGATCAAATATCTGGAAGACATCGCCGAGGGGCTGGAGAACGCGCCCAAAACCTTCCTGTCGATGATGCAGGGCGGCAATACCGGCAAGCAGATCGTCAAGCTGGTCTAGGCCCCGCGCCCGCTTGCCAGTATCACGCCACCGCGCGGAGCGGGCACGGAAGCCGGAACGGCGCCCGGCCGCTCCGCACCCTGTCAAACATGCTGCAGCTTGCGGGCTTCGACCTTGGCCAGGCGGATCAGCTCCTGCATGTAAGGTTTCTCGCGGTCCTCGGCCCGGATCGCTGCATAGAGCCTGCGGCTGATCCCCGATTTTGTCAGCGGCCGTGTCACGTAGTCCGAGGAATATTTCACCTCCCGAACCACCCAGTCCGGCAGCACTGATACGCCGCGGTTTGATGCCACCAGCAGCAGGATCACCGCCGTCAGCTCCACCTGGCGGATCGAGGCAGGCTCAACCCCCGCCGGGATCAACAGCTGGCTGAACACATCCAGCCGGGTCTTTTCCACCGGATAGGTGATCAGATTCTGGCCAATGAAATCAGCAGCTTCAACAAATGGTTTCTCTGCCAGGGGATGCTGGGCCGAGGCGACAAACACGGCATTGTAATCAAACAGCTCAATAAACTCGACGCCGGCAATCTCCTCGGGATCGGAGGAGACCACCAGATCCACCTCCTCCTTTTGCAGCGCAGGCAGCGCATCAAAGGCGAGGCCAGGGCGGATATCCACATCCACATCGCCCCAGTTTTTGCGGAACCCCTCCAGCACCGGAAACAGCCACTCAAAACAGGCGTGGCACTCGATGGCGATATGCATGCGCCCGGTGTGCCCGTCGCGCAGGGAGGAAAACTCCGCTTGTGCTGCTTCAAGTTGCGGCAAAACCTGCTCGGCCAGCCGCAACAGGCGCTTTCCCGCCGGTGACAGTTTCATCGGCTTGGAGCGCCGGATGAACAGTTCGACGCCGGCTTGCTCCTCCAGCCCCTTCACCTGATGGCTCAGCGCGCTTTGAGTGATGTTCAGCTGATCCGCGGCACGGGCCAGCCCGCCAGCCTCGTGAATGGCCTTGATCGTGCGGAGGTGACGGAACTCAATATGCATTATTCGATTGCGCTCATGTTGTTCTTGAGGATTATGAAATTGTCTCACAATGCTGCGCATGCAACAAGAGGTGAAATCAACCTAGCGAGAGACCTGAGATGACGACGCCCAAGATTTCCTTTGAATTCTTTCCGCCGCAGAATCTCGAAGCCTCCTTCCGGCTTTGGGACACCGTGCAAGTCCTCGCCCCGATGGACCCGCGGTTTGTGTCCGTAACCTATGGCGCAGGCGGCACCACCCGCACGCTGACCCGCGATGCGGTGGCTGCCCTGCACAAATCCTCCGGTCTGAATGTCGCCGCGCATCTCACTTGCGTGAATGCTTCCAAGGCCGAAACGCTGGAGATTGCCGACCAGTTCGCCGAAGCCGGCGTGTCCGAGATTGTCGCCCTGCGCGGCGATCCGCCCAAGGGCGAAGGCAAATTCATGCCGCACCCCGACGGTTTTGCCAATTCGGTGGAGCTGATCAAGGGGCTGGCCTTGCGCGGCAATTTCAACATCAAGGTCGGCGCCTACCCGGACCGCCACCCGGAAGCCGCGGATCAGGCCGCAGATGTGGAATGGCTGAAGCGCAAACTGGATGCCGGCGCGGATGAGGCGCTGACCCAGTTCTTCTTTGAGGCCGAGACCTTCTTCCGCTTCCGCGATGCCTGCGAAAAGGCCGGTATCGACAGCAGCAAGCTCACCCCCGGCATTCTGCCGATCGAGAACTGGAAGGGCGCGCGCAACTTTGCCAAGCGCTGCGGCACCATCATCCCTCAATGGGTCGAAGACGCCTTTGACAAGGCCCTGCGCGACGACCGCGAGGAACTGCTGGCCACCGTACTTTGCACCGAACTGTGTTCGGACCTGCTGGAGGGCGGTGTGGACAAGCTGCATTTCTACACGCTGAACCGCCCCGAGCTGACCCGCGATGTGTGCTTTGCCCTGGGTGTCACTCCCAAGGTTTCGCTTCAGAACGTGGCGTAAGCCTTGCGGGCCCCGGCGCGCGGTTTCTAATGGAGGGAATTTCCCCGCCAAGGACCCGCGCGCCATGTTTTATGCTGACAAACCTGCCGACCTGCTGACAGTGGAGCAGATCACCCGGATTTCCGGTCTTGATTTCATGCAGGGTATCCTGGACGGCCGCTTGCCCGGCCCCCCGATCGCAGCAACGCTGGGCTATCATCTGCACAGCGTCGAAGAGGGTCAGGTTGTGTTTCGCGGCACGCCGGAATTCCCGGTCTGCAACCCGATGGGCACCGTGCATGGCGGCTGGTACGGCACGCTGCTGGACAGCGCCATGGCCTGCGCGGTGATGACCAAAGTGCCTGCGGGGTCGGTCTATACAACGCTGGAATACAAGATCAACATTCTGCGGGCGATCCCGCTGGGCACCACCATCGACTGCAGCGGCACCATCGACCACGTGGGCCGTTCCACCGGTGTCGCGCATGGTGAAATCCGCGGGCTGCAAGACGGGCGGCTTTATGCCACCGGCTCCACCACCTGCATCGTGATGCAGGCAGCCCCGGGCTGACCCGCCTTCCGGGCTTGCCCGCTGCCTGCATCCGGCTATGCTTCTTCCCAGCTGCCGGACGACCGGAAAGAGGGCTGATCATGCCGCCAAACAGTTTCGGCCGGGCCGCCACTGCCCGCATTCAAATTCTGGCTCCTGCCAAGGAGCTGGATTTCCTGGATACGCAATCCATCGTCCTGCCCGTCCCTGTCACTCCGCTGGCGGCCTGGAACATCATGCACGCGCGGCCACTGCCTGGCATGAACCTGGCTGTCCGGCTGCGCGACGCGATTTCAGCCTGTTTCGGGGTCAAACGCATCGGCGGCATCAGCCGCACGCCAAAAGCGGCGGTCAAAACAGGTGATAAGCTGGATTTTTTTCTGGTGGAGGCCCTGTCGGATGAGGTTCTGACCCTGACCGTCCGGGACCGGCATCTGGATGTGATGACCTGCGTTTCCTCCAACAGCGGTGTGTTGTCGGTGACATCGTCCGTCAAGACGCACAATCTGTTCGGCCGGGTCTATATGATCCCGGTCCGCCCCGCCCACAGGCTGATCGTGGCCCGGACGCTGAAACGTCTGCAGCAAGAACTTGCGCGGCGGGCGCTTGGCGGCTAATCGTCATTGCCGCCGTGACCGTTTCGCTCGGGACAGGCTTTGCGACCGGGCCCGGTTGCCTGGCTGGCCGGGGTTAAACCCGGCTGCGCCGAGGCATCAGGTCTTCGAGAACATGGCCAGCCAGCCACCACCTTCAGCGGCCCCCTGCTTGCCGCCATCGACGCTGCTGTGCAAACGCTCGCTGCCGTCCAGACCAACCCGGCGGCGGCTGCGCAGCAGGAAAATCTTGCCCCATCCGCGCCAGGTGCCAACAGAAGGTGCATTTGGATCCACCGGATACCGCATACGCCAGTCCAGCGGCAGCGGCAGACCGCGGTCCTCGGCCTTCTCCAGCATCCACACCAGCGGAATGTTTGCCTTGGGGCGGGCCTCTTCAAATCCGCCAAGCTGGCCGCCGACGTCGCCATGGGCGCCGCGGAACCAAACCTGTTCCACATGACCGCGCCAATCCTTGGGGCAATCCCACAGCACCGGATTGAAAACATCGCGGGTCTCGTCCAGCGCCAGCGCGTGGTAGCCGCTTTTGACGTGGTGGCCCAATTGGTGGTTGTGGAAATTGTGCCGGTTCTCCGCCCAGCGCCACAGCAACGGCAAACGCAGCCCCAAAGCCTTGACCGTGTCCCAGACGCCGACCATCTCAATCCCGACCTCTTCGTGGCAATGCGCCGCGGTGAAGGCACCCGATGACTTTGACCGCCCGTTCAGGCGGTAATGCCGGTAGGCCGTGCGAATGTTGCGCACCGTTGCATGTTCCGCCTTCAAAAGGCCGATCCGGTCGATCACACCGGCCAGCGAGCGCACTGCATAGGCGCCGCGGGAATAGCCGAACAGAAAGATCCGGTCGCCGGGACGGTAGCGGGAGGCAAGATATCCATAGGCCCAGCGGATCTGGCGGTTGATGCCGCGCCCCATCATCACGTCCGGCGCACTGCCCCAGCCTTTCCACTGCACGCCGGATTCATAAAAAATCGAGACCTCGCCGCTCATTTCACGGCACAGCCGGAACAGCTGGCCGGCATGAGTTTCATTGCCCTCATCCAGGGTCGACATGGTGCCGTCCAGGATAATCACATGGGCCTGCGGCCCGCGCAGCTTGGTTTCGCCGGAATGCACCGAGCGCAGCGGCCGGCCAAGCCACTCAAGAACCTTTTTACTCAGCTGCGTCAGAAACATCCCTAAGCACTTCCCAAACTCTCTGCGGGGTGAACGGCATGTCCACCTGCCGCACACCACGGTCCCAGACCGCGTCCTGCACCGCATTGGCGACCGCCGCCAGCGCGCCGACGGTGCCCGCCTCGCCGCAGCCCTTCATTCCCATCGGGTTCTGGGTCGACGGCACGGGCTCGGAGGTAAACCCAATCATGGGGAGGCCGCTTGCGCGCGGCAAGGCATAGTCCATGAACGAAGCTGTGAGCAGCTGTCCGTCTGAATCGTAGACAACCCGCTCCAGCATGGCCTGTCCCAGCCCCTGCGCCACCCCGCCATGCACCTGGCCCTCGGCCAGCAGCGGGCTGATCAGATTACCGAAATCGTCGACTACAGTGTAGCGCTCAACGGTGGAATTCCCAGTCTCCGGATCAATCACAACCTCGGCAACATGGGCGCCATTGGGAAACGAACGTCCCGGCAGCCTGGCCCGCGCCGCGTGGCGCTGCAGATCGAGCCGCCCTTGCGCGCGGGCCATCTCTGCCGCTTCCAGCATGGTGGGGGTCAGATTGGAACCCGGAGCACGGAAGGTATCGCCATCAAATTCGATCGCTTCCTTCTTCACGCCCATCTCCTCCGCCAGGAAGGGGATGAAGGCCGCGATCATCGTCTCCACCGCGGCCAGCGTGGCGTTGGCCTGGGTGGTGACCGAGCGCGACCCGCCAGTGCCGCCGCCCGTTGCAATCCGGTCGCTATCGCCCTGGATCACTTGAATATGGTCGGCCGGGATACCGCTCTGGTCCTCAAGGAACTGGGCATAGACTGTTTCATGCCCCTGGCCGTTGCTTTGCGTGCCGACATAGATATTCACCCGGCCACCCTCCAGAAACTCCACTTCCGCGCCTTCTGAAGGATCGCCCAAAATGCTTTCGATATAGTAACAGACCCCGACGCCCCGGTACTTGCCGCGTTTACCATCTGCGGCGCGGCGAGCGGCGAATCCCCCCAGATCCGCCTCATCCGCCGCGCGGCTCAAAACTTTGCCGAAGTCGCCCACGTCATAGGTCTCTCCGGTCACGGTGCCATAGGGAAAGGCCCCCGGTTTGATAAAATTGCGCCGCCGCAGCTCCAGCGGATCGACGCCCAGCTCGCGCGCGGCGCGGTCCATCGCCCGCTCCAGAACATAGATCGCCTCTGGGCGCCCAGCGCCGCGGTAGGCATCCACCTGGGTGGTGTTGGTATAGATCCCCTCTACCTGCAGCCAGGCAGTCTGGATGTCGTAGACGCCTGCCAGCACCCTGCTGAACAGCTGGGTCTGGATCGGCTGGCCGAAAGGCGCGTTGTAAGCGCCGAGGTTGCAGCGGGTGCTGACCCTGTAGGCGGTGATTTTCAAACTTTCATCAAAGGCCAGTTCCGCCAGCGAGGTCAGGTCCCGCCCGCCGTTGTCGCTCAGCATCGACTCGGTCCGGTCGGCAATCCAGAACACCGGGCGACCAAGCAAGCGGGCGGCCTGGGCGACGGCAAAGTATTCCGGGTACGGAAAAGCCTTCATGCCAAAGCCGCCGCCCACATCCGGGATCGTGACTTTGACGTCTGCTTCATCCAGCCGCATCTTGGCCGCCAGCTGGGATTTGATCGCCCAGACCCCCTGCCCGCCGAAGGTGAAATGCAGCCGCCCGCCGGTCCATTCGGCAAAGCAGCCGCGCGGTTCCATCGAGTTGACGATAATCCGGTTGTCCTCCACCTGCAGCGCAACGGTGTGCGCCGCGGTGCGGAAAGCCTCGGCCGTTGCGGCCTCATCCCCCATGCCCCAGTCAAAGGCGCGATTGTCCGGCACCTCCGCATGCAGTGGCTCACCGCCCGGCAAGACGTCCATCTTGGCAGGCAGATCATCAATGCCGAGCTCGATCAGCTCTCCTGCATCACGGGCCTGATCCAGTGTCTCCGCAATGACCACCGCCACCGGTTCCCCCACATAGCGCACACGGTCCCGTGCCAGCATCGGCCGTTCGGGGGCGGCGCCGCTGGAGCCATCCCGGTTCTTGACCGTGGTGCCATCCATGGAGACGTCAATGCCGGCAGCCTCCAGATCCGCTAGGGTGATAACCGCATGGACACCGTCGCACGCGCGCGCATCTTCAATGTTCAGCGCCGTGATCACGCCATGCGCCACCGGACTGCGCAATACCCAGGCGCGCAGGGCGCCTGCCGGGGCAGCATCCTCGATGTACTGCCCCTGACCGGTCAGAAACCGCAGGTCCTCGACCCGCTTCACCGGCTGACTTTTACCGAATTTTCCCATGCTTGCCCCCTTGATCGCGCTGACTGGCGTTTCGGGGCGAGACTAACCTCAGCGGGCAGCTTGTCCAGACAGCTCAATCACCGTCGCCACGTCAGACAGCCCATAGCCGTTGAATTGCGTGCTCATCGCGGATGAATAGGCCCCCAGCCCCGGAAACAGCACATAGTCGCCGGTTTCGGAATCAGCGGGCAGCGGCAGCCCGTCCGGCAAGCGGTCAAGACTGTCACAGGTCGGCCCGAACACAACGCGGGGCTGGCGCAGGCCTGCACGATGGGCGCCATCCGCCCCGACCACTTCCACCCGCCCCGGCAGACCCATGTCGCGGATATCAACCAGCCCGCCATAGATGCCGTCGTTCAAAAACACCACCTCGCCGCCCTTGCGCATCCCCTTGATTCGAGCTGCCAGGGTGAAGCTTTCAGACACCATCGCCCTGCCCGGCTCGCAGATCAGCGTGGGTTTGTCCGCGCCGAACACCTGACCCGCGGCGGCACCAATGGCGTCAAAGACCTTCTCCAGATCCGGCGCCACGCCATCCCGGTTGGCCGCAAACCCGCCGCCCACATTAAGGCGTGCAATCTTCACCCCCGCCGCGTCCACAATCCGCTTGGCTGCGTGGACGTATTCCACCCAAGCGCTTTCGTCCTCGCACTGGGTCCCGGGGTGGAAGCACAGCGCCGGCGTCCAGCCATCTGCCGCCACCTGTTTCAACAGCTCTATGGCTTCCTCCGGGGCGGCGCCGAATTTGCTGCCGAAATCATAGACCGCACCGGCCACCGGCAAGGCAAAGCGTACAGCTACTTCGCAAGAGCGCGGCACTGCGCCCAGTTTCTCCAGCTCGCTCAGCTCATCCACCGACCAGCTGGCGACGCCATGTTCGATCCCCGCAGCGATCTCTGCCTTGGAGCGCATCGGGTTATTGTAGTGCATCACCGCATCGGGGCTGGCAGCGCGCACTGCCGCCATTTCGGCGGGCGAAGCTACATCAAACGCGGTGATCCCTGCCGCCACCAGATTGGACAATACGGCTGGATGCGGGTTGGCCTTAACGGCATAGGTCACCAGCCCCGGAAACCCCCGCTGAAACCGCCCCGCAACCTCATGCAGCACCCGCGGCGAGAAATAGAGGATCGGGTGATCCGGCGTGCTGCGGGCCAGATGGGATTCAGGGGAAAGCCAAAGCGGTGGAATTTGCTGCATCAGGGAAAACCTCGTTCGTTTTTTGTATTTTCCGATGATTTCCCGTCGATTCCGCTCGTCAATTCCACTAAAGTGACGGAAACAGACGTCAAATCGTAGGCAATTTATGCAAACCGACGGCACTGATCAGCGCCTCGTTACCCTCCTGCGGGAAAATGCCCGCCGCCCGGTTGCCGATCTTGCCCGCCATCTGGGGCTCGCGCGCACCACCGTGCAGGCAAGAATCGAGCGGCTGGAAGCCACCGGGGTAATCACCGGCTACACGCTCAAATGCTCTGCAGCCTCCCGCCCGCCGTTGCAAGCCACGGTGCTGATGTCGATCGAGCCGCGCTCAGGGCCAGAGGTGCTCGCCCGTTTGCGCAGCCTGCCGGGGGTGGAGGTGGTGCACACAACCTCGGGCCGGTTCGACCTGCTGGCCCAGGTGGTGGCGCAAAGCACCGCCGAGCTGGACCAGACCATCGACCATATCGCCGAGGCGCGCGGCGTGCGCTCCTCGGAAAGCCTGATCCATCTGGCCACCAAGCTGGACCGCACCGGGCAGTAGGCGCCAAACCCTGCGCTCGCAGTCCGGCAGCCAACCGCGGAACAGCTTGGCAGCCGGGCGCATTGAACCGCGATCCAGCTAGATCAGGCGGCACGCCTTCTGCCCCGGCACTTCGGCCTCCGGCAGGCTACGCCGCACTCTCCGAGCGGGCGGCAGGAAAGACCAACCCGCGCCGAAATTTACCCCCTTCGGTACCAACAGGAACGCCGCCGCAAGATCCGGGTCGGCGAATGAGATGTGCTCGGGGAAAAAAGCGGCCCACTCTCCCAATGCGGTACAGGCTGGAGAGCCGATGACCGCACCAGGAAGAGGCCGCCTCCGCCGTTGGCAG
Source organism: Leisingera sp. SA215 (assembly GCF_055902035.1). Taxonomy (NCBI): domain Bacteria; kingdom Pseudomonadati; phylum Pseudomonadota; class Alphaproteobacteria; order Rhodobacterales; family Roseobacteraceae; genus Leisingera; species Leisingera sp. SA215. Next base: position 26,645 of record NZ_JBVVXU010000004.1, read on the forward strand.
GATTATCTCTTTCGGACGGACGGCCCGGTTGCGGTGGCGCTTCGACCTTGCTTCTTGCTGGTCTGAAATACTCAAATCGCGGCCGCCGCCCCCTCCCACAGCGGCTTGCGGTAAAGAAAACCCCATATCCGCCTTCCCCTTCCTGCCGCCATTGGGTAATTGATCGCCCAACTGCATGAGGGATCAAGACGCATGGCGATGGAAAAGACGTTCAACGCGGCCGAAGCGGAGAGCCGCCTTTACAAGGCCTGGGAAGAGGCCGGCTGTTTCAAGGCAGGCGCCAACGCCAAGCCGGAGGCCTCCACCTATTGCATCATGATCCCGCCGCCGAACGTCACCGGCGTCTTGCACATGGGCCATGCCTTCAACAACACGCTTCAGGATATTCTGATCCGCTGGAAGCGGATGCAGGGTTACGACACTCTGTGGCAGCCGGGCACCGACCATGCGGGGATCGCCACCCAAATGGTTGTCGAGCGTGAGCTGGCAAAAAACCAGCAGCCGTCGCGCCGCGAGTTGGGCCGCGAGAAGTTCCTGGAGAAGGTCTGGGAATGGAAAGAGAAATCCGGCGGCACCATTGTTGAACAGCTGAAACGCCTTGGTGCGTCCTGCGATTTCTCCCGCACCGCCTTTACTATGGCCGGTGCCCATGGCGACACCCGTACCGGCCACGAGAATTCCCCCAACTTCCACGATGCCGTGATCAAGGTCTTTGTGGAGATGTATAACAAGGGCCTGATCTACCGCGGCAAGCGGCTGGTCAACTGGGACCCGCATTTCGAGACCGCGATTTCCGACCTTGAGGTCGAAAACATCGAAGTTGCCGGCCACATGTGGCACTTCAAATACCCGCTCGCGGGCGGCGCCACCTACACTTACGTGGAGAAGGACGAGGACGGCAACGTGATCCTCGAGGAGGAGCGCGACTATATCTCCATCGCCACCACCCGGCCCGAGACCATGCTGGGCGACGGCGCGGTGGCTGTGCACCCCTCGGACGAACGCTATGCGCCCATCGTCGGCAAGCTGTGCGAGATCCCGGTCGGTCCCAAGGAGCACCGCCGCCTGATCCCGATCATTACGGACGAATACCCGGACAAGGACTTCGGCTCCGGTGCGGTGAAGATCACCGGCGCGCATGACTTCAACGACTATCAGGTCGCCAAGCGCGGCGGCATCCCGATGTACCGCTTGATGGATATGCGCGGCCAGATGCGGGCTGACGGTGAAAGCTACGACGCTGCCGCCACTCTCGCCATGGCCGTGGCCAAGGGTGAGAAGGTGCTCTCCGAGGCCGAAGCCGACGCTGTCAACCTGGTGCCGGATGAGCTGCGCGGTCTGGACCGGTTCGAGGCGCGCAAACTGGTGGTTGAGCAGATCACCAGCGAAGGCCTGGCGGTGATGGTCAGCGTCACCAAGACCGATCCTGAGAGCGGCGAAGACGTTGAGGTGCTGGAGCCGTATGTCGAGAACAAGCCGATCATGCAGCCCTTTGGCGACCGCTCCAAAGTGGTGATCGAGCCGATGCTGACCGACCAGTGGTTTGTTGAGACCGACAAGATTGTTGGCCCGGCGCTGGATGCGGTGCGCAATGGCGATGTGAAGATCCTGCCGGAGTCGGGTGAGAAGACCTATTACCACTGGCTGGGAAATATCGAGCCCTGGTGCATCTCGCGCCAGCTGTGGTGGGGCCATCAGATCCCGGTTTGGTATGGTCCGAGCATTGTTGCCAATGAGGATGGCAGCGAAACCGAAGACTATGACAATCCCAAAGCCTTCTGCGCGCCAAGCTTTGAGGAAGCCACGATCATTGCGGAGAAGTATTACCACTCCTTCAAGTTCACGCAAATTATCGGTGGCGAAGCGGACGACCGAAACACCTCCCAAGAACTGACGGACAAAGTTTATGAAGAGCCAGTCGACCGGGTCTTCCTCTGGCGCGATCCCGACGTGCTCGACACCTGGTTCTCCTCCGGCCTCTGGCCGATCGGCACCCTGGGCTGGCCGGAAGACACCGCGGAGATGCAGAAATATTTCCCGACTTCGACCCTGGTCACCGGTCAGGACATCCTGTTCTTCTGGGTTGCCCGGATGATGATGATGCAGCTAGCCGTGGTCGATCAGATCCCCTTCGACACCGTCTACCTGCATGGCCTGGTGCGCGACGCCAAAGGCAAGAAGATGTCGAAATCCACCGGCAACGTGGTGGACCCGCTGGAGATCATTGACGAGTTCGGCGCCGACGCGCTGCGCTTCTCCTCGGCCGCGATGGCGGCGCTCGGCGGCGTGCTGAAGCTGGATATGGAACGGCTCAAGGGCTACCGGAACTTTGGCACCAAACTGTGGAATGCGGTGAATTTTGCCCATTTCAACAAGGTCTATGATGCTGACGTCCCGGCCTATGATTGCCCCGATGCACAAGCCGCAGTGAACCAGTGGATCATCGGCGAGACCGCCAAGGTGCGGGTTGAAGTGGACGCAGCGCTGGAGGCCTACCGTTTCAACGACGCCGCCAATGCGCTTTATGCCTTTACCTGGGGCAAGGTCTGCGACTGGTATATCGAGCTGTCGAAGCCGCTGTTCAACTCGGATGACGAGGCGGTGATCGCCGAGACCCGCCAGACCCTGGGCTGGGTGCTGGATCAATGCATGATCCTGCTGCACCCGATCATGCCCTTCATCACCGAAGAGCTGTGGGGCAACACCGCCAAGCGCGGCAACATGCTGGTGCATCAGGACTGGCCCGCCTACGGCACCGAGCTGGTCAATGCGGACGCCGACGCCGAGATGAATTGGGTGATCACCGCGATCGAGAACATCCGCTCCACCCGCGCGCAGATGCATGTGCCGGCCGGTGCCAAGGTCCCGATGGTGGTGACCGAATTCTCCGATCAGGCGCGCGCCGCCTGGGAAAAGAACGAGGCGATGATCCAGAAGCTTGCCCGTATCACCTCGCTGGAGCAGGTCGGCAGCTTCCCCAAGGGCTGCGCCAGCGTGGCCGCCCCCGGCGCCGCCTTTGGCCTGCCGCTGGCGGATGTGATCGACGTGGACGCCGAAAAGGCGCGTCTGGAGAAGTCTCTGGGCAAGCTTGCCAAGGAACTGGGCGGCCTGCGCGGGCGGCTGAACAACCCGAAATTCGCGGCCTCGGCGCCGGAAGACGTGGTTGCGGAGGCCAAGGCAAACCTTGCCGCGCGCGAGGAAGAGGAAGCCAAGGTCAAGGAAGCCCTGGCCCGCCTGGCTGAGATCGGCTGAGCCGGCTGTTAAACACGTTTCGAACGCCCGCCTTCTCCGGCGGGCGTTTTGCATTTCGCGGCAAAGCCCTGAACCCGGCGCAAATTACCGCGGAACGGAGTAATTCTTGACAACCGCCCCATTGTCTTTGCCCCGCTTTTGTATCAGCCTGCCTGCAACCATAAGAACAAGGGAGGCTGCAGCCCATGCCTAATGACACCAGGCCCAAAGGATACTGGGTGGCCCATGTGGATGTGCACGACATCGAGCGCTACAAGGAATACATTAACGCAAACGGCCCAGTCTTTGCTGAGTACGGCGCAAAGTTCCTGGTGCGCGGCGGAGGCCGGGAAGTGCGCGAGGGCCAGTTCCGCGCCCGCACCGTGGTAATTGAATTCAAGGATTTCGAAACCGCAAAAGCCTGCTATGATTCCATGGCCTATCAGGATGCCAAGGCGCTTCGCGATCCTGTCTCGGCGGGTGATATGCAAATCATCGAAGGTTACGGTGCCTAATGCCGCCGGTCCTGCTGCTATTCCAAAGGTCTGCTGATGCCCTTGCTCAAGAAATTCTTCCAAGCGTTCCGTCCCTCTGAGACGCCGGCGCTTCCGGACCCGGATGCCGAATTGGCACTGGGTGCCCTGCTGGTGCGGGTGGCCCAGTCCGACCGCGAATATCAGCTGGAAGAAATCAGCCTGATCGACCGGATCCTGGCCCGGCTCTACCAGCACAACGCAATCGAGGCTGCCAAGGTGCGCGCCACCTGCGAAAAGCTGCACGCCGCGGCACCGGAAACCGACACCTTCGGGCGGCTGATCCGTGAGACCACCGGGCTGGAGGAACGGCTGGCGGCGATGGACGCGCTGTGGGAAGTGGTGCTGGCCGACGGCAACGAGCGCGCGGGTGAAGTCACCATCGTCGAAGAGGCCCGCAAGGCTATGGGCCTGTCCTATGCCGACAGTCAGAAAGCCCGCGCCCGCGCGGTTGAGAAATTCAGCGGCACCGCGGAGGAAAGCTGATGTTCAAGGAGCTTCTGCAGCGGCTGCTGGAACCTGGGCCTGCGCCGCTGGATGATGAGGGCGCGCGGCTTGCCCTGACCGCGCTGCTGGTGCGGATCGCCCGCTCTGACCACAATTACTCCGAAGTGGAAAAGGACCGGATCGACCGGATCCTTGCCACCCGCTACAGGCTGGACACCGGCGGCGCGCTGATCCTGCGCGAACAGGCTGAGGCGATGGAGGCCGAGGCCCCCGACACTGTGCGCTTTACCCGGGCGATCAAGGATGCCGTGGCCTATGAGGACAGAACCGGAGTGATCGAGGCGCTGTGGCAGGTGGCCTTGGCCGATGGCCGCCGCGATGCGAATGAAGATGCTCTGCTGCGGCTGTCTTCCAGCCTGCTTGGGGTTTCGGATGTGGACAGCGCCAGGGCGCGCAAACGGGCAGAGGCTGCATTATGATTGCTCATCTTGGAATGTATGACCGCCCGGAAACCGCTGAGGCTAACGACCGGTTCTGGGCATTGATCCGCGCCCATCTGGGCCACGGGCCGGAACAGCTGACCCGCGGCGCCGATTTCTGGGAGGTTTGGAAATCGCCGGAGCTGCTATTGTCGCAAACCTGCGGCCTCCCCTTCCGCACCCGGCTCTATGGCGAGGTAGAGCTGGCCTGCACCCCGGACTACGGCCTGCCCGGCTGCCCGGCGGGCTGTTACAACAGCGTCTTCATTGCCCGCGGCGCGGACGCAGGCCAGCCTCTGTCAGCCTTTGCCGGCCGTCGCTTTGCCTATAACGAAGGGTTGTCCCAATCCGGCTGGGCCGCACCGATGGTGCATCTGCACGACCGCAGCATCCTGCCAGGTGCGCTGGTGGAAACCGGCGGCCACAGCCTGTCGGCCCAGGCCGTTGCCGAAGACCGGGCCGATTTCGCAGCACTGGACGCGCTGACCTGGGAATTGGTCAAGAGGCACGACGGGTTCGCCGAAGGCCTGACCGAAATTGAACGCACTGAACCGACGCCCGCCCTGCCCTATATCACCGCCCTGGGCCAGAACCCGCAGACGCTTTTTGCAGCCATCGAAGCCGCAATCCGCGGGCTGGACGAAGACACCAGGAACCTCTTGCATCTGAAGGGGCTCGTGCAGTTTGCCCCCAGTGACTACTTGGCGGTGCCAACCCCTCCGGGGCCAGTGCTGACCGAACAGCGCATCCGGGCTGCTTAACTGACGCCGCGTTTCCTTCCGAAATGGCGGATCCCCCCGTCACTTTGGTCCCCGCAGTGCCGGCTTTTGCGGTTTGAACGTTGCATTCGGTCTTTTTTTCGGTCCAATAAGAACGGATTTCCACTTACAGGGACAAAAACGCCTTGACCGATACTTCGCCCGTTCTGCAAATCCGCGGCCTGCATAAATCCTATGGCGAGCTGGAAGTGATCAAGGGCGTTGATATCACCGCCCACAAGGGCGGCGTGGTCTCTCTGATCGGGTCTTCGGGATCAGGCAAGTCTACCCTGCTGCGCTGCTGCAACCTGCTGGAAGACAGCCAGGAAGGCGAAATCCGGTTCAAGGGCGAGCCGATCACCTGGTCCGGCGTGGGACCGCACCGCCGCCCGGCAGACGCCAAACAAGTCCTGCGAATCCGGACCAACCTGTCCATGGTGTTCCAGCAATTCAACCTGTGGGCCCATATGACCATCCTGCAGAATGTGATGGAAGCCCCGGTCACCGTGCTGGGCCGCAACCGGGCCGAGGTGGAGGAAAAAGCCCGCCATTACCTGGCTAAGGTCGGCATCGGGGACAAATGCGACGTCTACCCGGCGCAATTGTCAGGCGGTCAGCAGCAGCGCGCCGCAATTGCCCGCGGCCTGTGCATGGAACCCGAAGCACTGCTGTTCGACGAACCTACCTCCGCACTCGATCCCGAGCTGGAGCAGGAAGTTGTCAAGGTGATCAAGGACCTCGCTGCAGAGGGCCGCACCATGCTGATCGTGACCCATGATATGAACATGGCGGCGGATGTATCCAGCCACGTCGTCTTCCTGCACCAGGGTCTGATCGAGGAGGAAGGAACCCCGGAGGAAGTCTTTGGCGGCACCCGCTCTCAACGGCTGCGTGCATTCCTGTCCTCGACCCGCCACGCGCATTAAGCAATAACAAACACGTCCAATAACAAAACAGAACGGGAGTTAACTCATGAAGTCACTGATCCTTGGCACCGCCGCCCTGGCGCTGACCGCGGGCATGGGCCTGGCGGACACCGTGCGCCTGGGCACCGAGGGCGCCTATGCGCCGTGGAACTTTGTCAACGACGCTGGCGAGATCGACGGCTTCGAGCGCGAACTGGGCGACGAGCTGTGCAGGCGCGCCGAGCTGACCTGCGAATGGGTCAAGAACGACTGGGATTCGATCATTCCGAATCTGGTCTCCGGCAACTACGACACCATCATCGCCGGCATGTCGATCACCGACGAGCGTGACGAAGTCATTGATTTCACCCAGCCCTACACGCCGCCGGATCCGTCCGCCTATGTGGCGCTGTCGGCAGACGTTGACCTGGAAAACGGCGTGATCGCGGCGCAGGCGACCACCATTCAGGCCGCCTTTGTGGCCGAGCAGGGCTGGACCCTGGTCGAATTCGCCACCCCGGAAGAAACCGTCGCCGCTGTGCGCAACGGTGAAGCTGACGCGGTTCTGGCCGACAAAAGCTTCCTCGACACTGTGGTTGGCGATGACCTTGTGATGCTCGAAAAAACCGAAGCGCTCGGCGGCGGCGTTGGCATGGGCTTCCGCGAATCCGACGCAGAACTGCGCGGCACGTTCGACGCGGCGATCCAGACGATGAAAGACGACGGCACGCTGAACGAACTGATCGCCAAATGGGAAGTCTCTTCCCTGTGGTAATCTGATCCTGTTTCAGGATCTGCAGGCCCGCCGCTGCGGCGCGCGGGCCTCATTTATTCTCATCCGGCGCTGCCCGCCGGGCGTGAACAGAAAAAGACAGGCTCACCTATGTTTTCCTATTGCACGGACCCATCAACGCTTGAGGGGTTGAGCTGGCTTAGCTGCTACCTGACCACCGGCAAGCATTTGAACCTTTATATCTCGGTCTTTGTGGTCCTGACCCTGCTGGCCATCACCGCACCGGTTGCGCTGCTGTTCGGATTCGGCGCGGCCAGTGCCGCCCGCTCCAAGATCCTGCCGCTGCGCTGGTTCGGGATCGGTTATACCAGCATTGTGCGCGGTGTGCCCGATATCGCCTTCTTCCTGTTTTTCGTCATCGCGCTCGACCAGGCGTTCGAATGGATGCGCCACAAGGTGAAATGCCCGGACTGGGACGAACCGGTCCGGCGCGGCATCGACTTTGTGGTTTGCGATGCAGCAAAACTGCCGCTGTCCACCTCGCCGCAGTGGGTGCATGAGACCTATGGCTTCTTCCTGGCGGTACTGACCTTCTCGATCGTTTTCGGCGCCTTTGCCGCCAATGTCCTGTTTGGCGCCATGCGTGCCGTGCCGCACGCCCAGATCGAAACCGCCGAAGCCTATGGCATGACCACCCGCCAGGCCTTCTGGCGCATCCTGGTGCCGCAGATGTGGGTCTATGCGCTTCCGGGCCTGTCGAACCTGTGGATGGTGCTTATCAAGGCCACCCCGCTGCTGTTTCTGCTGGGGGTCGAGGACATCGTTTATTGGGCACGGGAACTGGGCGGCACCAAAACCTCCAGATTCACCGACTACCCGCATCCGAACTGGCACGTCTGGTACTTTCTGGCCCTGCTGGTGTTCTACCTCTGCTTTACCAAAGTGTCGGAAGTGGCACTGGACCGCATCATGAAGCGCCTGACCAAGGGCCAGGCCACTGCGGCAGGCGAAGCACAGAGAAAGGCAGCGGCATGAGTTGCATTGAAACCATACAGGCCTATGCCTTCCGCTCCCTGGGCTTTGGAGAACGGCTGCTGCCCAAGGGCGACTACACCCTGTGCGAACACTTCACTCTGATCGGCTCCGGTCTGATCTGGAATGTTTACTTCGGCATCGTTGCCCTGACGACTGGCTTTTTCCTGGCCGTCGCCCTGGCGGTTGGCAAATCCAGCCCCAATCCGCTTTGGCGCAAACCAGCGGAGTGGTTCATCTTTGTGTTCCGCGGCAGCCCGCTGTTCATCCAGTTCTTCTTTGCCTACGCTTGCTTCCTCAGCCTCAAAAGCGTCTCCAGCTTCTTTGATCCCTTCACCTCGGCCTGGCTGGGCGCCTTGGTCGTGCTGTTCTGCAATACCGCGGCCTATTCCGGCGAGATCTTCTATGGCGCACTCTTGTCGATCCCCAAAGGCGATATCGAAGCGGCCGACGCCTATGGCATGTCCGGCTGGGCGCGGTTCCGCCGGATCACCTTCCCGACCATGATGCGGCTGGCCTGGCCTGCCTACACCAACGAGGCGATCTTCCTGTTCCACGCCACCACGCTGGTGTTCTTTTCAGGCTTTCCAGCCTGGCGGCAAAAGGGCGATGCGCTGTACTACGCCAGTTATTTCGCGGACAAGACCTTCAATCCTTTTGTCCCCTACCCGATCCTGGCCTTCTATTTCATTCTGCTGACACTGGTCGTCATCTCCGTGTTCGGTTTTGTGAACAAACGGCTGAACCGGCACCTTCCGCAAGAGCGGCGCAGCCGGACCAAGCTGAGGTTCAACCTGATCCGCTGAATTCAGAATGGCTCCTTCGGGAGCCATTTTTTTGAAACGCCGGATCGCGCCGGGCGCGTTTTGGGCCTCTGACCGCAGGGTGCTTTCCCTGAAGATGAAGCCGCCGGAGCGTCACCTCAAACTTTTGATCAAATTATCTTGGCGAATGGAATTCTCTGCGCTAGGGTTGGCGCAACACATTCATGGAGCCTCCAATGGACCTGTCCGGACTAAAGACCATCCGCATTGCCGCCTGTGACATGAACGGCCAAATGCGCGGCAAACGCCTGCCTGCCGGCATGGCCGCCAAGCTGGACAGCGGCGCGGCCCGGATGCCGATCTCCACCCTCAATGTCGATCTCTGGGGGTGCGATGTTGAAGACAACCCCCTGGTGTTTGAAACCGGCGACGCCGACGGGGTGATGCTGCCCACCGAACGCGGCGCCGTACCGATGCCCTGGCTCAAAAGCGCCTCGGCGCTGGTGCCGATGGCGATGTACTGGGAAGACGGCTCAGCTTTCTTAGGCGACCCGCGCCACGTTCTGACCGATGTGCTGTCGCGCTATGCCGAGCGCGGCTGGACCGTTGTGGCCGCGACGGAAATGGAATTCAGCCTGCTGGATGACAGCGGCCTCCGCCCGGCACCGCCGATCGACCCGCTGACCGGCCGTGAGCTGGATCAGCAATCGGTGCTGTCGGTGGCCGAACTGGATGCCTTTGATGACTTCTTCACCGATCTCTATGACGGTGCCGAGATGATGGGCATCCCCGCCCAGTCCGCAATTTCCGAGGCAGGCCTGGGCCAGTTTGAAATCAACCTGAACCATCAGGAAGCGATGCGCGCCGCAGATGATGCCTGGCTGTTCAAGGCCTTGGTAAGAGGGCTTGCACGCAAACACGGCTTTGCGGCGACTTTCATGGCCAAACCTTATCCGCAAGAAGCCGGTAACGGAATGCATGTGCATTTCTCGGTCGAGGACAAGGACGGCAGCAACGTCTTTGACAACGGCGGCGAGACGGGATCGGACCTGCTGATGCACGCCGTGGCAGGCTGTCTGGCCGCGATGCCCGCCAGCTCGCTGATCTTCGCCCCGCACGGCAATTCCTATGACAGGCTGGTGCCTGGCGCCCACGCGCCCGTCAGTGCCGCCTGGGCCTATGAAAACCGCACCGCCGCCATCCGCATTCCCGGCGGCAGCCCCAAGGCCCGGCGCATCGAACACCGCGTCGCCGGCGGCGACATCAACCCCTATCTGATGCTCGCAACCGTGCTTGGCTCTGCCCTGGCCGGGATCGAAGATCAGATGCAGCCCCCCGCCCCGTCCGAGGGCAACATCTACGAGATCAAGGGCCTGCCGCAGCTGGCCGCCGACTGGGAGACCGCGATCAACTGGTTCGAAAGTGATCCGCTGATCGCCCGCGTGCTGCCGGAACTCGCCATCCGGAACCTGGTGATGACCAAACGGCAGGAGCTGAAAGGCTTTGCCGAGCGTCCCCGTGAGAGCCATTGGCTGTCCTGGCTGGAAGCGGTATAGCACTGCCTTGCCCCGGAGCTTGCCTGCTCCAGCCCCCTCAGCTAGGCTCAATTTGATCAAATCTGGTGACTTATGAAAATCGGCATCCTGCAAACTGGACACTCCCCCGAAGATCTGTTCGGCCCTTTCGGGGATTACGACGGTATGTTCCGCGACATGCTGGACGGCAACGGCTTTGAATTTCAAACTTGGGCGGTGGTGGATGGTATATTTCCAGACAGCGCCGATGACGCCGACGCCTGGCTGATCACCGGCTCCAAGCACGGCGCCTATGAGGACCACGCCTGGATCCCGCTGCTGGAAGCGCTGATCCGCGAGATCAACACCAGGAAACAGCCGCTGGCCGGCATCTGCTTCGGCCATCAGATCATCGCCCAGGCGCTTGGCGGCAAGGTCAGGAAGTTTGAGGGCGGCTGGGCCGTGGGCCGCGTCACCTATCAGGTGGACGGCCGCGAGCTGACCCTCAATGCCTGGCATCAGGATCAGGTCGTGGAGCTGCCCGACTGCGCCCGCGTGCTGGGCGGCAACGACTTCTGCCGGAACGGCATCCTGGCCTATGGCGACCATATCATCTCCTGGCAGCCCCACCCCGAATTTCCCAGCGCCTTTGTCGGCGGCCTGATCGAAAAACGCGGCCGCGGCGTGGTACCGGACGGCCTGCTGGACCGTGCAGCCGCTGAGCTGGACGCCCCCGTGGACAATCAAGACATCGCAACCTTCCTCGCAGAATTTTACAGGAAAGAGAGGACTTAATGTCAGCCTGGCTCGACGCCCTTCCCGAAGCAGCAAAAACCTATCTGGAGGGCCGTCGTCTCGACGAAGTTGAATGCGTTATCTCGGACCTTCCCGGTATCGCCCGTGGCAAGGCGGTACCGGCATCCAAATTCGCAAAGACCGACTATTTTCATCTGCCTGACAGCATCTTCTACCAGACCATCACCGGGGACTGGGCTGATGCCGCGGATGAAGACGGCTGGATAGAAAAGGACATGACGCTGAAGCCGGACATGTCCACTGCCACGGCCGCGCCCTGGACCGGCGACTGGACGCTGCAGGTGATTCACGACGCCTATGACCGCGACGGCAAGCCGATACCCTTCAGCCCCCGTAACGTGCTGAAGCGTGTTGTGCAGCTCTATCATGACAAGGGCTGGAAACCGGTTGTGGCGCCCGAGATGGAGTTTTTCCTGGTCGCCCGCAATATTGATCCTGCACATGAGATCAAGCCGATGATGGGCCGCTCCGGCCGCCCGGCGGCGGCGCGCCAGGCCTATTCGATGACTGCGGTCGATGAATTCGGGCCGGTGATCGACGATATCTATGATTTCGCCGAAGCCCAGGGCTTTGAAATCGACGGCATCACCCAGGAAGGCGGCGCCGGCCAGCTGGAGATCAATCTGCTGCACGGCGACCCGGTCAAACTGGCGGATGAAGTCTTCTACTTCAAACGGCTGATCCGCGAAGCAGCCCTGCGGCACGATTGTTTTGCCACCTTCATGGCCAAGCCGATCGAGGATGAGCCCGGCTCGGCCATGCATATCCACCATTCGGTTCTGGATATGGAAACCGGCGAAAACATCTTCTCCGGCCCGCAGGGCGGCGAGACGGATGCGTTCTACAACTACATCGCAGGGTTTCAGAACCATCTGCCGGCGGGCCTGGCAGTGATGGCGCCTTATGTGAACTCCTACCGCCGCTATGTGAAAGATCACGCCGCCCCGATCAATCTGGAGTGGGCACGCGACAACCGCACCACCGGAATCCGGATCCCGCTGTCGGGTCCCGGGGCGCGGCGGGTCGAAAACCGCATCGCCGGCATGGATTGCAACCCTTACCTGGGCATCGCGCTGTCGCTGGCCTGCGGATACATTGGCCTGATCAACGAGGAACGCCCGCGCAAGCAGTTCAAGGGCGACGCCTATGAGGGCGAAGGCGATATCCCGCAAGTGATGGGTCAGGCACTGGATCTGTTTGATGAGGCCACCGAACTGCATGAGGTTCTGGGCCCGGAGTTCGCCCGCGTCTATTCCATCGTGAAACGTGCGGAATATGACGAGTTCCTTCAGGTGATCTCCCCCTGGGAGCGCGAACATCTGCTGATGAACGTGTAAGCCCTCTGGCGCTGCGCCTGGGCGCAGCGCCAGTGCAATTGAGTATTTAAGAAAAGATGAAGTGCAGGCTGCCCGCAAGGGCGCCTGCCACCGACAGAGGTGCGTGATGGGCATGAACCTGCTCTATTCCAATGACCGCAAGGGCCATTATCCAAACAGCTGGTACGCAGCGACGGCCACGCCAATGGAGCGATTTCCGGCTCTGGCGGGGGAGCTGACAGCGGATGTCTGCATCGTTGGCGGCGGCTATACCGGCCTGTCCGCTGCGCTGCATCTGGCCGAAGCCGGGCAGCGTGTCGTTGTGCTGGAGGCGCACCGCGCGGGCTTTGGCGCCTCGGGCCGCAACGGCGGCCAGCTCGGCAGCGGCCAGCGGATGGAACAGGACGGGCTGGAAGCGCTGATGGGCGAGCCCGAAGCGCAAAAGCTCTGGCAGCTGGGCGAGGACGCCAAAAACCTGGTGAAAGCGCTGATTGACCGGCACCAAATCGACTGCCACCTGAAACCCGGCATTGCCCATGCGTGCTTTTCCAAAAGCGAGGCCGCCCATGAACGCGCCTACGCCGAGCACCTGCAAAACTGCTATGGCTACGATCAGATCCAGCCGCTGGATGAAGCCGGGCTGCAGACCGTCTGCCCCTCTCCCGCCTATAAGGGCGGCTCGCTGGACATGGGGGCCGCCCATCTGCATCCGCTGAACTTTGCCCTGGGCCTGGCCCGGGCTGCGGCAGGCGCCGGCGCGCAGATCTGCGAGCAAAGCGAGGTTCTGGACATCCAGGAAGGCGCGCAAATCCGCGTGCGGACTGCAAGCGGCACTGTTACAGCCGGACATTTGATCCTTGCCTGCAACGGCTACCTGGGCGGATTGAACCGCCAGGTCGCCGCGCGGGTGATGCCGATCAACAATTTCATCGTGGCAACCGAACCGCTGGGCACGGATGCCGCGCGGGTGCTTGCCCGTGACGTGGCGGTGGCAGATAGTAAATTCGTGGTGAACTATTTCCGCCTCAGCGATGACAAGCGCCTGCTGTTCGGCGGCGGCGAAAGCTACGGCTACCGCTTTCCTGCCGACATCGCGTCCACCGTGCGCAAACCGATGCAGCAGATTTTCCCGCATCTGAAAGACGTCCGTATCGACTACGCCTGGGGCGGAACCCTGGGCATCACCATGAAGCGGATGCCTTATCTGGCGCGCCTTGCGCCGAATGTCCTGTCTGCTTCGGGCTACTCCGGCCACGGCGTCGGCACCGCCACCCATGCGGGCCAGCTGATGGCACTGGCCCTGCAGGGCCAGGCCGAGGGCTTCGACACCTTGGCCCAGGTCCCCGCGCCCCGTTTCCCGGGCGGGCCGCGGATGCGATCTCCGCTGCTGGCTCTGGCCATGACCTGGTTTTCCCTGCGTGACCGGCTGGGGATCTGACAGTCCCTTCCATCCTTGTCCGAGTGGCCGGTTTCCGCGCAACTCCGCAACAGTTCTGTGAAATTTCGCCTGCAGCGGCGATTTCCGCTGCAGGGACCCTTGGCAACTCCGGCATCCATATTTACATTTTCCACAGAAACAATTCGGGATTCTGAAATATGGCTCTGCCGCCCAACGTTCATGACGCTGAACCCATTCCCGCAGCTGCCCGTGAGGCCATTGAGGCCCTGATGCAGTCGGGCGATCTGTTCCGCTACACTGCGCCGGAAAACGCACCTGTGACGCTGCTGGAACAGGAGTATGCAGACCTTTTGGGAAGCAAATATGCGCTGGCAGTCTCCTCCTGCTCTGCCGCCTTGTTCCTGTCACTGAAGGCGCTTGGCCTGCCCCGCGATGCACATGTGCTGATCCCCGCTTTCACCTTTGCCGCGGTGCCCTCCTCGGTGGTGCACGCCGACTGCGTGCCGGTTCTGTGCGAGGTGGGCGAAAACTACCGCATCGACATGGCGGATTTTGAGGCCAAACTGGGCGGTGTGCAGGCGGTGATCATCAGCCACATGCGCGGCCACACCTCGGACATGGACGCGATCATGGCGCTCTGCGACGCCCGCGGCATCCCGGTGGTCGAGGACGCGGCCCATTCGCTTGGCACCACCTGGAACGGCCGCAACATCGGCACCATCGGCACGGCGGGCTGTTTTTCCTTCCAGTCCTACAAAATGGTCAACGCCGGCGAAGGCGGCATTCTGATCACCGACGACGCCGACCTGATTGCCCGCGCTGTCATCATGTCCGGCGCTTACGAGCACAATTGGAAAAAACACAAGGGCCCGCATGGTGAAAATGCCCCGGATCTGGAACAGGCTTTCGCCAAGTGGCAGAACCAGCTGCCGCTATATAATCTGCGGATGAGCAATCTGTCCGCTGCCGTGATCCGCCCGCAGCTGCCGGAACTGGCACGCCGGGTGCGCGACGGGCGGGCCAACCATGACTATGTGGCCGCGCGTCTGAATGCCTCCCCTTATTTTGACGTGCCAGCACCGCTTGCCCCTGAACGCCGCGCGCCGGATTCGATCCAGTTCAACCTGGCGGGTCTCAGCGCGGCGCAAACCCGCGCCTTTGCCAGCGCGGCAGAATCCAAGGGAGTCAAAGTGCAGGTCTTCGGCCTCTCCAGCGACAACGCCCGCGCCTTCTGGAACTGGCAGTTCCTGCGCGAACAGCCCGAGCTGCCGCAAACCCGCGCCATGCTGATGAAGGCTTGCGACGTGCGGCTGCCGGTGCGCCTGACCCGTGCCGAGCTGGATGTCATTGCAGATATTCTGCTGGCTGCGGCCAAGGAAACGATGGCCAAGGCAGCCGCCTGAAAAGCACCGGTGCTAGACCACGCAACCGCCCCGGCCCTGTGCCGGGGTTTTTCGTGATTGCAATCCTGGGCTGTGCCGTCCAGTTTGCAGCCATGACTCCGCTTCCCGAATTCGAACGGCGCCCGGCCACAGCCCTGGTGGCAATGGCCAATGCGCTTGGCATGGGCGATCCCGTCAGCGAGGACGCGCTGATGCAGGTCATGCGCGCGGTTTCCGCCAGCAGCGGCGAACGGGCGGCCCTTCTGGCTGCGATCGGAGCCGCAAATGATCCGGAAACCGGAGTCACGGTGGCGGATTTGCTGACCGCCTTTGCCACCCGCGCCGGCGATGCCGAAGCCCAGGTCCAGGATGCGGATCAGGTCATCGGCCAATGGTCGCAGCGGCTCGCCGCCGGCGCGCTGCTGGCCAGCTTCGCCGCCGCCATCGCCGGCACTGTAACCGGCGGGCTGGCCTTTGGCCTTACTCTGCTGTCCTTTTCCGGCTTCATCTTCGCCACCGCCTCCCGCCTCGGGGGACGGGCGCGGCAGCGTCTCAAGGCACAAGAGCGCGAGGCGGCAGAAACCCTGGCCCGCCACGTTCTGCAAGCGGCAAATCACACAAACACTGCGAAGTGATATGGAATTTTCAGCGGTCTATGCCTATATTGGACCCGAAACCGGAGAACAGCATGATTGAAGCCATGGGACTGGAAACTGTCATCGTCAGCGCAATTACTGGGGCCTGCACCCTGTCTTTTGCTGCGAGCGTCTATTTGTTCTATCGCTCCAAACCGCAGCCGGAAACCGGCGATTTGGACGAAATCGTCAGGAACGCGCCTTACCACCGGCTGCACAATATCCTGAAAATCAAACCACGCGCCTGACCGCCGCTTCCGGGGTCTGATCCCCGCCGCAGCGCATGGGCGCAGCAAACCTCACTGATAAAAGAAGCTAAACGAGAATGGCACCGCAACGCGGTGCCAAGCCCGGCTGTGAGGAACAGCCGGAGATTGTTTGCGGCCAGGCGGCTGCCCCGGTGATCAGGACCCCGCGCTGTCAATCGCCTCACTTCATCTTCGACAATTTTTCCTGCAGCTCGGCCAACTGCTTCTTGATGTCGTCCAGGTCCTCACCGTCTTCGGATTTCTCTTCCCCGGACGCGCCGCCGGTCCAGCCGGCCGCGCCAATTCCGCCGGTCATTGCCTTTAGAAACGCTTCCTGCTGCGCCTTCATCGCTTCGAACCCCGGCATCTTCGCCATCGGGTTCATCGCGCTCATGTTTTCCATCATCTTTGACTGGCTTTCGCGCAGCATATCAAAGGAAGACTGCAGGAACTGCGGCATTACCCCGCCGCCGGGCACCATGTAGCTGCGCACCAGATCGTTCAGCACATTCACCGGCAACACATTCTCGCCGCGGCTTTCATGCTCAGCAATGATCTGCAACAGATACTGCCGTGTCAGGTCGTCGCCGGTCTTCAGATCAACGATCTGCACCTCGCGGCCTTCCCGGATGAACCCAGCGATATCCTCCAGCGTGACGTAATCGCTGGTCTCGGTGTTATAAAGCCTGCGGCTCGCGTATCGTTTGATCAGCAAGGGTTTGTCCTGTTCTGCCATGTAATCCCTCCCCGGTCATGACGCATTGCAGCAAAGCCTATGCCAGCGCAGAACAAAAGGGAAGCCTCCGCATGTTTTCAGCAACATTTGTTCCTGCCTCCCCTGCAGCGGCTGCAACCAAGACGCGTGACCACAACCCGGCTCGAGATTTGACAGAGGATCCCGCACCAGAAACGGCATCCTGAACGCGCGGGACATGAAAATCCTGATTCCCGGCGGCACCGGATCCACTGGCACCGCCGTCATCCAAGACCTGGTCCGGCACGGGCATGTGGCTACCGGCCTCAGCCGCCAGGATACCTGGGACCGGAAACTGGCGGCCCTGGGTGCCCGACCCTTGGGCAGCGATCTGCGCCACACCTGCAGTCGGGTCCGCGAGATTGCCCGACGCCATGGCAATGACGCCAGCTATGTTGTGCGCAGCCTCAAGCATATCCTGATCAAATCCGGCGATTGGGCCGAAGGCCCGGCATTGGATCAGCAGATAGACACTGGGAACTGCGCCGGATAACTGGCCGTCGGCCGCAGAAAAACAGCCTCCGCAATGCGCAGTTTTGACTTCAGGACGGGAACTCATGAACAAATACTGAACATTTTGCATTTGAGGTGCGAAAATAGATTCTCAATGTGATATAAATCAGTCAGGGTCTTTTGAGTCTGTGGTAGCGGGAATAATGGCTGACCAAGGGGACAGACAAAGACAAGCTGCTGTACTTATTGCCGATGTGGCTGGGTTTTCCGCGCTGGTTGAAACCGGCGAAGCGGAGGCGGTTGCCGCGGTTCGCAGTCTTGCGGACGACATCGTCGTGCCTGTGGCGCATCAGTATTCAGGTCAGCTTGTCAAAACATTGGGCGACGGTTTTCTGCTGGAGTTCGGAACCTCTGTGCAAGCGGTGAAAGCCGCCTTGCTGATTGCCAAGCGGACCGCTGCCTTGGCTGCCAGCCGCCCGCCGCCCCATCTGCACCTTAGAATGGGAATTCACACAGGCAACGTCATTGCTGCCGGGGGCGATCTGTTCGGCAGCTGTGTCAATATCGCGGCCCGCCTCGAAAGCCTTGCCGGGCCCGGTGAAATCTGCGTGTCCGGCACGGTTCAAGAGCAGGTCCGCGGCAGGATCAATGCCGCCTTTGACGATCTTGGCCTGCAAGTCATCCGCAATATCTCAGACCCGGTGCGGATCTTCCGCATCGCCGAAAACCCGCTGCCCCGCTTTGAAGCCGAAGGCCCCGCCTACGAAGTGTCCATCGCCGTTTTACCCTTTCTGAACAAATCCCCTGGTGCACCCAGAGCAGACAGTCTGGCTGAAACCCTGACCGAAGACGTGACCCTCGGCCTGTCCCGGTTCCGGGATCTGCGTGTCATATCCCGCACCACGGCATTCCGCTTTGCCAGCAGCGCATCAGAAACATCTTTGGCGGCGGTGGAACTCGGCGTCCGCTATTTGGCCGAAGGCACGGTGCGGCAGCGGCCTGGAAAACTGCGGGTTACCGTTTCGCTGGCAGATGGCTGCAGCGGTACGACACTGTTCAGTGAACAATACCATCTGGACGATCAAGCCGGCTTCAGCCGTCAGGACGCTTTGGCGCGGCAGATCACCCAAACCCTGGCCGGACAGCTGCAGGCCACCGCAAAACGCATATCGGCCGAAGTTTTGGCAAGCGGCGGCCCCTGGACGTCAAAGGAACTGGTTCTGCAGGCCAAAGCCCTGATCCTCGACACCCGGGACGCCCTGCATCAGTGCCGGGAGCTGTATCAGACCGCCTGTGCCAGCGACCAGGGGAACCCGTCTGCCTATTCGGGATTGGCGCTCACATATCTGGTGGAATGGATGAGCGGCTGGGGCTTGTCGCCCGAGGACACTCTGGATCAGGCCTTCCCCTATCTGCGCCGGGCAGCCCGTATCGACCCGCTGGACAGCGCCGTGCAACGCCGGCTGGCCATCATGCATCTGTTCAAAGGAGAGTTTTCCCTGGCAGAGGACCATTTCCAGCGCGCCCTTGCCCTGAACCCGAACGACACCGAAGCGATGGCCTTCCACGGCCTGTCCTATGTGTACCTGGGCCAGCCTGAGAAGGCCCTTGCCGAATTGGACCAAGCTTCTGACCGCAACCCGTTCCATCCAACTTACTTTCACTGGTTCAGGGGGCTGGCGCTCTACATGTGCCGGGAATACCTGCCAGGCATTTCAGAAGTGAACAAGGCTGTCGGGCTGTTTCCCGGTTTTCCGGCCCCGCACCGCCACTTGGCTGCCTGCTATGCCCAATTGGGAGACAGGGCAGCGGCGGCGCGGCAATGCGGGCGCATCCTTGGCCTCGAGCCGGAGTTTTCGGTCGCCCGCATCAGCAAAACCCTTCCCTTCGTCAGAGCCGCAGATCTGGAGCATTACTGCGACGGGCTGCGGCGGGCCGGACTGCCGGACTGATCTCTGAACAGCAAAAAGGCAGGCCTTGCGGCCTGCCTTTTCTCACAGTCCGGCTCCGTCAGGGAGGAGAGCCAGGGCCGGTCCGTGGTCGATCTTACTTTGCAGCAGCAGAAGCTTTTTTCGCTGCGGAGGTCACTTCGTCGGTGGCCTTCTTCACAGCTGCGGTGGCTTCTTCGCCCATGTCTTTGCCGGCAGCCATCACCAGTTCGACGGTTTCCATCTGGACCTTCTTGGCGATCTCAGCAAAGGCAGCCATGTTTTCAGCAGCCACTTCAGCGGAAGCGGAGGCGAAATCGGTTGCGGCTTTGGCATAGTCGGCCGGGTCGGCTTTGACTTTGGACACATCGCCCAGCTTGGAGATGGTGTCTTTGGTCCACTTGTTCGAGATCTCAGCGGATTTGCCGGCAGCGTCCAGCGCAACGGCGGACAGCTTCTCGTTCAGGGCTGCGGTGTTCTTGAAAACGTCTTCCATCGCTTTGGTGTCAACCGGGAAGGCGCCCATGAAGTCTTTCATCATCGCGGTGAAGTCTTGGGTCTTTGCCATAGTTCTAATTCCTCAGAAAGCTGCAGCAGGACCATCCTGCGCTCTTAGCATGAGAAGAATATGCTTTCTGCGGTGCAGCATTTCAAGGTTTTTCATGCTGCGGTGCAGAAAAAAATCGCAAATCCCGTGAAATCAACGGTTTGCCTTGACCCTGACATAGGACCCGGGGGCAGGCATCAAAGAGGGATACCCCGAATCCCCGGCTTCGCGGGCGGGAACCTGCTTGCCCGACCGCTTCTTCAGCCAATCATTCCAGCGCGGCCACCAGGAGCCCTGGTGGTATTCCGCCCCCTCCATCCAGGCTTCGCTGTCACCTTTCAGATCTGTATTGGTGTAATGGCCGTACTTCTTCTTGCTGGGCGGGTTGACGATACCCGCGATATGGCCGGACTCCGACACGATGAAACTTTTGCTGCGCGACCCCATCTGCTGCACCCCCCGGTAGCAGTCCTTCCAGCGGGCGATATGGTCTGTCTCGCAGGTAATCGACATCAGCGGCACATCCACATCCCTGATATGCAGCTTGTGGCCCATCAGCTCGAATCCGTCGCGGACAAATTCATTGTTCTGGCACAGGCCCCGCAGATACTGAACCGCCATCCGGCCCGGCAGGTTGGCGCCATCGCCGTTCCAATACAGCAGATCAAAGGCCGGCGGCGTCTCGCCCATCATGTAGCTTTTGACGGCGGGGCCATAGATCAGATCCTTGGAGCGCAGGAACGACATGGTCCGTGCAATCACCCAGGAGCGCAGCAGCCCATCCTCTTCCACCTGCGCCTCGATCCCGTCAACGAAATCATTCTGCAGGAACGGCGTGAACTCGCCCTGATCACCGAAATCGGTCAGCGTGGTAAAGAAGGTCGCTGATTTCACCGATTTATCGCCGCGCTGCTTCAACAGCGACAATGTCAGGCTCAGCGTGGTGCCGGCGATGCAGTAGCCGACAGCGTTCACCTGCTTGACCTTGCAGATCTCCTTGACCGTTTCAATCGCGGTCAGGATGCCCTCCTGCATGTAGTCTTCCATCCCCACCTCGGCATGGCTGGCATCCGCATTGACCCAGGAGACGACAAACAGGGTATAGCCCTGCTCGGTCACCCATTTGATCATGCTGTTCTGCGCCTTCAGGTCGAGGATGTAGAACTTGTTGATCCAGGGCGGGAACAGGACAATCGGAGTCTCGTGCACGGTTTCCGTCGCGGGTTTGTACTGGATCAGCTCCATCATCCGGTTGCGGTAGACCACATCGCCAGGCGTGGTGGCGATATTGCCGCCCAGCTCAAAGGCGCTCTCGTCCGCCAGCCGCACCACCAGTTCGCCATTGTTGGCTTCCAGATCGGTGACCAGGTTCTCCAGCCCGTCGATCAGCGACTGGCCTTCGGTCGCAACAGCCTTTTCCAGCGCATCCGGGTTGGTGGGCAGAAAATTGGTCGGCGACATCATCTCGATGATCTGGTCGGCAAAATACGTCAGGCGCTGCTTGTCCTTGCCGTCCAATTCGCCCGCATCCTGCACCGCTTTGCGGATCGCATCGGCGTTGGTCATGTATTGCTGCTTCACAAAATTGAAGTACGGGCTGCTTTCCCACAGCGGATTCGAAAAACGGCGGTCCGCGGGGCCGCCGTCATCGGTGCTGTCCAATTGTCCGGCCAGGGCCTTCTGAGCTTCGGCGAAATTCAGCACCGATTTGCTCCAGTACCCGATCTGCTGCTCCAGGATCTTGGCGGGGTTTTGCATCGCCTCTGTCCAATAGGCGGTTGCTGCGCGTGCATAAAGCTCTCGATTCGGACCATCCAAAGCGGGGTTATGCGGGACCTTCCGGGACATGACATCGGCGAGACGCTTGCTCAGCTCCTCAACGCGGCTCATGTTTTCCTTAAGTTTTTCAATGCTCTCGGAATTGGCCACTGCGGAAAATTCGTCACTAGTTGTCATATAAATGAATCCCTCATAGGCTTTCTGCTATGCAGAATACTCTTCTGCATTTTTCAGGGCAAAGCGGCGATTGGTCCAATGTTCCGGATTTGATGGTCCGATGACGCAGGGGCAAAGCCCGAAGGAGACACGCATGCGATACATGATGACCTACGATCTGATGGAGACAGTCCGGAACACCAACCAATGGCTGGGCGCCACCGCGCTCTCCATGGCATCTTACCCGGTCTTTTCCGCCTTGCCAAACCCTGCTCTCAGCTGGATGGCCGCCTGGGGTGAAGTAACGGAACGTACTTACCAGCGAATGGTGGTGAAACCGGACTGGGGCATCCGCACTTTCACCTGCGAAGACGGCAAGGACCATCTGGTGGACATCACCACTGTGGTCGAACGGCCCTTTGGCGATCTGATCCATTTCAAGGTCAACGGACGCGAAGAACAGCCGCGCAGGGTGCTGCTGGTTGCCCCGATGTCCGGCCATTACGCCACCCTCCTGCGGTCCACCGTCAAAAGCTTGATCGTCAATTGTGAAGTCTACGTGACAGACTGGCACAACGCCCGCGACATTCCTGTTTCCGCGGGGAAATTCGATGTCGAGGACTATACGCTTTACCTCGTCGACTTCATGCGCGAACTGGGGCCGGACACCCATGTTGTCGCGGTGTGCCAGCCGGTTCCCTTGACCCTCGCCGCCACCGCCTATCTGGCCGAGCAGGACCCCAAGGCGCAGCCGTCATCCTTGACGCTGATCGGCGGCCCGGTGGATCCGGACGCCACCCCGACCGAGGTCACCGATTTCGGCCGCCGCGTCACCATGGGCCAGCTGGAGGAAACCATGATCCAGCGGGTCGGCTACAAAAACAAAGGCGTCGGCCGCAAAGTTTATCCGGGCCTGTTGCAGCTGGCCTCCTTCATGTCGATGAACGGCGAGCGCCATTCCAGGGCCTTCATGGACCAGATCCAGCGCGTGTCCCGCGGCGAGGCGTCGGATCATGACGCCCACAACCGGTTCTATGACGAATATCTGGCTGTCATGGACATGACCGCGGAATTCTACCTGTCCACTGTCGAGCGCGTCTTCAAGCGACGCGAGATCGCCCGCAACGAATTCATTGTGAATGGCCACAAGGTCGACATCGGCAAGATCACCAATGTGGCGGTAAAAACTGTCGAAGGCGCCAAGGATGATATCTCTGCCCCCGGCCAATGCGTCGCCGCGCTGGATCTGTGCACCGGCCTGCCTGACAGCATGAAAGCCAGCCACCTGGAGCCGGGCGCGGGCCACTATGGCATTTTTGCCGGCCGCAGCTGGCGCGACAACATCCGCCCGCTGGTGATCGATTTCATGAACACCAACAGCCGCCGGAAACCGGGCCACACGCCTGCGAACAAGAACGCGGCTGCCTGACAGCATGGGGGACGGGCTGGCGTTTTCCTGCAATTGCGGGGCCTTGCGCGGCGACGTGTCAGCGCAGGGCATCAAAGGCGGCACCCGTGTTGCCTGCTATTGCGCCGACTGCCGCGCCAATGAGCTGCACCACGGCCGGCCCGACCCGGCGCCGGATCCGGTGGATCTGTTCCAGCTGGCGCCGGACAGCATCACCATCACCCAGGGCGCCGCGCATCTGAAAGCGCTGCGCCTGGGACCGCGCGGGCCGTTGCGCTGGTACGCATCCTGCTGCGGCACGCCCTTTGCAAACACGCTGGCCAAGCCCACCCTGCCCTTTGCCGGGATGCGGGCAGACCTGTTCCAGGACAAATCCGCACTTGGCAAAATCCGCGCCAAGGCCTTCCTCCCCGTTGCCGGCAAACAGACCCGGACCAAGGGCGGCGGGGTCTTGGCCTGGGGCATTCTCAGCCGGATGATCACGTCGCGCCTGTCCGGCCGCTGGAGGGAAACGCCGTTCTTCGATGCGGCCACCGGCAGGCCGGTGGCCGAGCCCGAATTGCTCAGCAAAGACCAGCGCGCAAAACTTTACTCTTAGGACACCGGCACAGCCAGCCAGTTCAGCAGCGCCCGGTTCACGGCGTCGGGCTGCTCCAGCACCGGCAAATGCCCGGCTCCGGCGATCACCTGCAGCTGCGCATCCGGGATCAGTTGCGCCAGCACCCGCAGCTTGGCGACCGGGGTGATCGTGTCATGCTCCCCCGCCAAAACAAGCGCCGGCACATGCACCCGCCGCATCGTGGCCTGCTGATCCAGCCGCCGCTGCAGCGCGCGGGACTGCGCCACAAACATCTGCGGCCCCAGTTCCATCCCCATTTGGCAGAACAGGTTGTGGACGTCCAGCCGGCCCGGCCCCGGCGCCAGCGCCTCCAGCGGCAGCGTCTCACGCAGCACATCCATCAGCCGTCCGGTCCGGGCTGCGATGATATGCGGTTCCCGGTCAGCGGCCTGCTGCGGCGTTTCCGCCAGCGGGCCCGCGCCCATTATGCACAGCCGGCTGATCCGTTCAGGTGCGCGGCGCAGCAGCTCCATCGCCACGATCCCGCCCAGCGACACGCCTGCCAGGGCAAACCGGGGCGGCAAATGAGCCAGCATCCGGGCGGCAATCCTTTCCACCGTGTCGCCGCCTGCCAGCGGCAGCACCATCACGGGCATACTGCCGGAAAAACTCCTGACCTGAGCGTCAAAGATCCGGCCGTCGCACATTATCCCCGGCAGCAGAACCAAAGGTTCCCGGCACGGTTGCTGGTCATAAGGCATATGCTGCCCTCGCGGTTTGCCTGCCACCCGTTGCCTCAACTCTGCGGAGAACAGCCCCCGGGAGCAAGAAAAACTTCCCGGCTGCGCGGATTTAGAAAGCTGCTGCCGCCGCGGTGCCTCGCCTAGTAGCCGTTCCAGCAAAAGGCGCCATTGCCGGCCAGTTTTGAAAACGGGTTGAAAGCGATTTCCCAGATGTGCCCGTCCGGGCTGCGGAAATAGCCGTGATGCCCGCCCCAGAACACATCCTGCGCAGGCTTCAGCACCGCGGCGCCAGCCGCCTCTGCTGCCGCCAGCAGCGCAGCCACATCCTCCTTGCTGCGGGTGTTGTGGCTCAGCGTCACCGCACCGGTGCCCAGCTCCGCTTCTGCAAGACCGGTCTCAGCCGCCAGCGCCGCCAGCGGATACAGCCCCAACGTCTGCGAGATCAGATCAAAGGCAATCACCCCGTCCGGGCTTTCCGCACGCTGCCATCCCAGTGCTTCGTAAAAGGCAGCCGCCCTTTCCATATCCGGCACACCCAGCGTAATCAGGCTTACTCTCTGTTCCATCAGTCAATCCCATGCCTCTGCAACCACATCCACAGCGCCGCCGCGGCACCCTGCCGCCGGTCCGGCAAAATCATTTCATCATCCAGACTGCCCTATGCGCAGAACCCGCCGCATCAAACCCCGCCCAGAACGTCCAGAACGGCGTCTTCGATCATTGTCAGGCAAGCCTGATCCGAGAACCGGTGGTCGGCATCCTTGACCAGGGTCAGCCGCATGTCGGCGCAGACCGCATGATCCAGCAGCCGCAGCGCGGTCCCGGTTGACACTGCGGTATCCGCCGTTCCCTGCAGGCAACGGACCTTGAAGGGCAGGAGCAACGGCGCGCGCAGCACCAGCCGCAGGCGCCCGTCTTCGATCATCCGCTTGGAGACATGATAGGGCTCCATGTAGTCGCTGGGCAGTTCCACATAGCCTTGCGCCTCCAGCTCGGCCTTCTGCGTGTCGGTAAAATTGGCCCAGTACCCGTCCTCGGTGAAATCCGGCGCCGCCGCGATGGTGACCATCCCCTTGATCCGCTCCGGCACCTCCCGCGCCAGCAGCAGCGCCTGCCAGCCGCCCATCGACGACCCCACCGGGACGATCTCCCCATCGGTCAGATGGGCCACCGCCTCCAGCGTGTCCTCGTGCCAGTCGCCGATGCAGCCTTCCTCGAACATGCCCGAACTTTCGCCATGGCCGGAATAGTCGAACCGCAGAAAGGCCTGACCGCGCGCTTTGGCCCAGGCTTCCAGATGCACCGCCTTGGTGCCCTCCATGTCGGATTTCAGCCCGCCCAGGAACACCACGCACGGCCCCTGCCCGTCGCTCTTGTGATAGGCAATCCGGCGGCCCTGAGCGGTCTCGAGGAAAGATGTGGCGGGCATGTCGTTGGTCTCCTGTCCTTTTTCCTGAAATGTGGCATGACGGCGCCTGCCCCGCAAGCGCCGGCACTCCCTGCTTGCAAGCCCCCCGCCTGCCTCCTTATGGTCCGCGAAAATTTTCAAGGGACCCAGGGCATGTTCAGACTCATCAAAGGCGCTGTGATCGCCGCCGCCATTTTGGCCGTGGCCCTCGCCACCGCCTGGGCGGCTCTGGCGCTGTGGTACCGGCTGCCCTTCGGCACGATACCGCGCGGCCTGCTGGCAGGCGGGTTTACCCTGCTCGGCCTTGCCGTCATCGCCGGTCTGCTCCGCAGGCGTGCCTTGCGGGCGCTGACCACATTCACACTGGCACTGGCCGCGGTGATCCTGTGGTGGTCCACCCTCGCGCCGCCCTCCGAACGCAACTGGTCCCCCGACGTGGCCCGCCAGGTCACCGGCCAGGTTGACGGCGACACGCTCACGCTTACGGATGTGCGCAACTTTGCCTGGCAGACGCCCGAAGCCTACAGCGAACGCTGGGAGACCCGCAGCTATGACCTGACCGCGCTCGACACAGTGGATTTGTTCATGTCCTATTGGGCCGGGCCGCAAATGGCGCATATGATCGTCAGCTTCGGCTTTGACAACGGCGATCACATCGCCTGGTCGGTTGAGGTGCGGCGCCAGTCCGGCGGCGGCTTCTCTCCCATTGCCGACCTGTTCAAGACCAACACCCTTGTGATCCTGGCCGCCGATGAACGCGACGTGATCGGAACCCGCACCAACGCCCGCGGCGAAGACGTGCAGCTGTTCCGTATCGGCGTCAGCCCCGAGACCGCCCGCGCCCTGCTGTTGCAATATGTCGACGCCGCCAACAGCCTTGCCGTCCGGCCGGAGTGGTACAATTCGCTCACTACAAATTGCACCACCGTGGTGATGACAATGATCCGCGCCTTTGCGGACGAAGTGCCGCTGGACTGGCGGGTGCTGGCCAATGGCTACCTGCCGGACTACGCATGGGAACAAGGCGTGCTCGACCAGACCCGCACAATCGGCGAGCTGCGCGCCTTGGGCAGCATTTCCCCGATCGCCCGGGCCCACGGCGTGACCCCGGACTATTCCGCCGTGATTCGCCAAGGCATCCCCGCCTTCGCATCGAACTGATCCGGCTTCTTTCCGGTCTGAAATACTCCGCGGAGCGCGAGGGGCCGGCCCCTCGCCTCTTTTCTGTTTGCAGCTGCGTTCAAAAACCCCCGATGGGCGTGGTCACGAAACGCCCGCAGCCGGGCTGGAAACGGTCTTCCGAGTGCTCAAGCGCCCAAGCAGTTCCTGTATCCGGCTCAAGGTCTCTCCAACCCGCAGCGCCTTTTCGCCGCTCGGCCCGCCCTCGACATGCGCGCAATGCTCATAAGACAGGTGGCGCTGCGACAGGATTTTCTGTGACTGGCAAAGCGCGGTTTCTATCAGGTCCACATCCTCAACCGTCAGGTCAAAGTTCGGGTTCGGGCGGGTCATCGGAACACTCCTCCGGGTATGTCCATAGGGTTAAATCTTCTGGCCACCCTGCCCCAAGCCGTTTTGCATTGCAATATTTTTTTGTTACTTTTCAACTGCTTACCTGTATACACATATGTGCAATCGCATGCACAGGCACACAATGGAAAATTCAGGGGCAATTACAGCGGCATGCAAACCCGTCTTGACTTGCCCCCGCTTTGACCGCAAAACGCGCGGACCAAACACATACCCGCAACCGGGCGTTCTGTGGGCGCCAAACCGACGAGGAGCAGCCAGACAATGGCCCAAATCTCTCTCACCTTCCCCGATGGCAATGCACGGTCCTATGACGCAGGCGTAACCCCTGCGCAGGTGTCCTCCGGCATTTCCACCTCGCTGGCCAAAAAAGCCATTTCCGCCACCGTCAACGATCAGCACTGGGACCTGCAGTGGCCCATTGAAGGCGACGCCACTATTGCCATCCACACCATGAAGGACGAGGCCCAGGCCAACGAGCTGATCCGCCACGACCTGGCGCATGTGATGGCGCGCGCGGTGCAGGAAATCTGGCCCGACACCAAAGTCACCATCGGCCCGGTGATTGAAAACGGCTGGTACTACGACTTTGACCGGGCTGAGCCCTTCACCCCCGAAGACCTCGGCGCAATCGAGAAAAAGATGAAGGACATCATCAACAAGCGTGATGAGGTCCGCACCGAGGTGTGGGAGCGCACCCGCGCGATCCAGCATTACACCGACTTGGGCGAGCCTTATAAGGTCGAGCTGATCGAAAGCATTCCCGGCGATGAGCCGCTGCGGATGTATTGGCACGGCGATTGGCAGGATCTCTGCCGCGGCCCGCATCTGCAGCACACCGGCCAGCTGCCGGGCGATGCCTTCAAGCTGATGTCGATTGCCGGCGCCTACTGGCGCGGCGACAGCTCCCGCGCCATGCTGCAGCGGATCTACGGCGTTGCCTTCACCGGCAAGGAAAAGCTGAAGGCGCACCTCACCATGCTGGAAGAGGCCGCCAAGCGCGACCACCGCAAACTGGGCCGCGAGATGGACCTGTTTCACATGCAGGAAGAGGCACCGGGGCAGATCTTCTGGCACCCGAACGGCTGGAAGATCTACACCCAGCTGCAGGACTACATGCGCCGCCAGCAGGACCGCGGCGGCTATGTCGAGGTGAACACCCCGCAGGTTGTCGACCGCAAGCTGTGGGAGGCCTCGGGCCACTGGGAGAAATACCAGGAGAACATGTTCATCGTCGAGGTCGACGAGGAGCACGCCCGCGAAAAGGCCGTGAACGCGCTGAAGCCGATGAACTGCCCCTGCCACGTGCAGATCTTCAACCAGGGCCTCAAGTCCTACCGCGACCTGCCGCTGCGGATGGCCGAATTCGGCTCCTGCAACCGCTATGAACCCTCGGGCGCGCTGCACGGCATCATGCGGGTCCGCGGCTTCACCCAGGACGACGCGCATATTTTCTGCGCCGAAGACCAGATCGAGGCGGAAACCAAGAAGTTCATCGACTTCCTGTCCACCATCTACAAGGACCTCGGCTTCGAGAAATTCTCGGTCAAATTCTCCGACCGGCCGGAAAAACGCTCCGGCTCGGACGAGGTCTGGGACAAATCCGAGGCGGCCCTGAAGGCGGCAACCGAGGCCGCGGGCTGCGCCTATGAGCTGAACCCTGGCGAAGGCGCCTTCTACGGCCCCAAGCTGGAATTCGTGCTGACCGACGCTATCGGCCGCGACTGGCAGTGCGGCACCCTGCAGGTGGACTTCGTGCTGCCCGAGCGGCTGGATGCGACCTACATCGGCGCGGACGGCGCCAAGCACCGCCCTGTGATGCTGCACCGCGCAACGCTCGGCTCCTTCGAGCGCTTCATCGGCATCCTGATCGAAGAGCACGCAGGCAAGCTGCCGTTCTGGCTGGCGCCGCGGCAGGTGGTTGTCGCCTCGATCACCTCCGAGGCGGATGACTATGTGCAGGAGGTCGTCGCGGAACTGAAACAGGCAGGCGTGCGCGCCGAGGCCGACATCCGCAACGAAAAGATCAACTACAAGGTCCGGGAGCATTCGGTGGGCAAGGTGCCGGTCATCCTCGCCGTCGGCCACCGCGAGGTGGAGGAGCGCACCGTCTCCGTCCGCCGTCTTGGCGAAAAGCAGACCAAGGTCGACTCCCTGGAAAATGTTACAAAGGCGCTGGCGGCGGAAGCAACTCCGCCGGACCTTCTGTAACATTTCCCCGAAAGATCAGCTTCAGCGGCCCCCATTCGGGGGCCGTTTTGTTTCAAACGCCGGCAAAAGCCCCTGAAACCAACGCTCTATGCAGTGGTCCGCCCTCACATAGCCTGACGCCGGCGTGAGACACGGGGTCGTGACTTAAATTCCCGGAAACCGCGGGTTAGGCTTTGCCTGTCATCACGACACCGCATGTTAACCCGAAAGGAATTCACGAGATGTCGAATACTGCAAAATCCCTGGCCGTCGCCGGCGCCGTCGCCGCCGCTCTGACCGCTGCTTCGACCATGCCCTCTGCCGCCGCCACCAAGGAAAAATGCTACGGCGTTTCGCTGGCTGGCCAGAACGACTGTGCGGCCGGCCCCGGCACCACCTGCGCGGGCACCTCGACCACCGACTATCAGGGCAACGCCTGGACTCTGGTTGACGCCGGCACCTGCACTGGCCTTGAACTGCCGGCCATGGCTGACGGCACCGAGCGCAAAGGCTCGCTGGAGCCGCTGGAGCGCGACCAGCCGGCATAAGCGCCGCTTGAATTCGGGGGCGGGAGTGTGAGTTCCCTCCCCTTTTGCCTCCGGACACAGGACTTGCCATGCTTGACGCCGCATCACATGACAGGCTGCCCGCCGCCGCCGGCGTTGGCTACAAGCCGCAGCATTTCACCCGGGTCACTGCGGATCCGGGCGCTGTCAAATGGTTGGAAATCCACGCCGAAAACTACATGGGGGACGGCGGACGCCCGCTAGCGCAGCTGCGCCGCCTTGCCGAAAGTTTTGCCATGTCGGTGCATGGCGTCGGCCTGTCCATCGGCGGCGAAGACCCGCTGGATGCCGGCCACCTCTCCCGGCTCAAACACCTGGTTGGCTGGCTGAACCCCGCCAGTTTCTCCGAGCATCTGGCCTGGTCCACGCATGACAGCCGCTTTTACAACGACCTGCTGCCGCTGCCCTATACGGACGCCAGCCTGCAGCGGATCTGCGATCACATCGACCAATTGCAGGACACCATCGGACGGCCGATGCTGCTGGAAAATCCCTCCAGCTATCTCGCCTTTGCCGAAAGCACCTGGTCCGAGCCGGCATTCCTGGCCGAGATCTCCCGCCGCACCGGCTGCGGGCTGCTGTTGGACGTGAACAACGTCTTTGTCTCAGCCACCAACCTTGATTTCTCGCCGCAGGGCTACATCGACGCCTTCCCGCTGGAGAAAGTGGGTGAAATCCACCTTGGCGGCCTTGACGAGGATGAAGACGAGCACGGCCGCCCCCTGCTGATCGACAGCCACGGCCGCGCGGTGGTGGATCCGGTCTGGGCGCTGCTGGATTATACCCTCGCCCAATCCGGACCCAAGCCGGTGCTGGTCGAATGGGACAACGACGTGCCGGACTGGCCCACCCTGGAGGCCGAGGCCGCCCGCGCCGCAGCCGCGCTGGAGCGCGTCCCGGCATGAGTGTATCCCAAGCAGACTTCACCCGCGCCATGATGGATGCAGACCTGCCGGTTCCGGACGGTCTGACCGATCACCACGCCCGGCCCGCCGGGCGCCGCTTCAGCGTCTACCGCAACAATATTGCCGTGTCGCTGACCGAAGCGATGCACAGCGCCTTTCCGGTGGTTGCCAGGCTTCTGGGCAAACAGAACATGGACGGGCTGGCAGGGCTGTATCTGCGCCGGCACCCGCCGTCATCGCCGCTGATGATGTTCTACGGCAAGCACTTCCCGGAATTCCTGGAGGGCATGGAACAGCTCAAGCACCTCGGCTACCTTGGCGATGTGGCCCGTTTGGAACTGGCCCTGCGCCGCGCCTATCACGCCGCCGACGCAGCCCCCATCCCGCCCGAGGCGCTTGGCGCCTTGCCGCCGGACGCGCTGATGAACGCCCGGCTGCAGCTGGCCCCGGCGGTGCAGGTGCTGCGTTCGCCCTGGCCCGTTCATGGCCTCTGGCGCTACAACACCGAAGACGGCGCGCCCAAGCCCCAGGCAGAGGCCCAGGATGTGCTGATCACCCGCCCCGAATACGATCCCATTCCCCAGGTCCTGCCGCCCGCCGGCGCAACCTGGATCCGTGCCCTGATGACGGGCGCCAGCATCGGCCAGGCATTGGACCAGGCCGCCGCCGAAAACGAAACATTCGACCTGGGTGCCACGCTGGCCCTGCTGTTGCAGGGCAGCGCGATAACCGGACTGGACAGCAAAGGGTAAGACCATGCACGCACTTGTCACCATTCACAACGCCGTTTTCGGCCTGGTGGAACGGGCCGGAGAGCGGCTGATGCCGCTGGCCGCCCGCTTTGTCTTCGCGTCAACGCTGCTGCTGTATTTCTGGAACTCCGGCCTGACCAAGCTGGGCGACGGTTTCTCCGGCCTGTTCAGCCCCTCAATCGGTGCCTACAGCCAGATCTTCCCAAAACAGCTGGAGGCTGCGGGCTATGATGTCTCGCAATTCGGCCTGTTGCAGAAACTGGTGGTGCTTGCAGGCACCTACGCCGAGTTTATCCTGCCGCTGATGATCGTGATCGGCCTGGCCACGCGCCTGGCGTCCTTTGGCATGATCGGCTTTATCATCGTTCAATCCCTCACCGATGTCGTCGGCCACGGCGCCACAGACATCAAGACGCTCGGCGCCCTTTTCGACCGCTTCCCGGATGCTGCGATCCTGGATCAGCGCCTGCTGTGGATCTTTGTGCTGACCTATCTGATGGTAAAAGGCGCAGGCGCCCTGTCGGTGGATGCTGTACTGCGCCGCCGGATGGAACCGGCAATCGCCTGACCCGGCCGCCCCGGCAAGGGAAAGGCGCCCTGCCCCCGGCAGCGGCGCCTTTTTCAGCGCCGGGCAGCGTGCCTCAGAAATGCGCTTTGGGCTCATCCGGCTGGCCGGCCGCCAGCGCCATCAGCCCAGCCGCGGCGGCAAAGCTCAGCGGGAAGATCGTAAACACATTGAGACCGAACCCCGCATACATGCCCGCAGCCGATCCCAGCAACAGGATCCCGCCCCACAATGCCCGCGCCCGCGCCATCGCACCGCCGGTGATCGCCAGAAGCGGCGCCAGCACCGCCAGCAGCCGCAGCTGTTCCACATTATCGACCTGTTCAGCCAGCCCTTCGACCTCGCCGAAATGCTCCACCGCCGCGGTGTAGCCATAGCCGAAAAAGCCCACGATCATACCAAAAACACCGGCGATGATCCCCAAAACCAGGGCGGCGTTGCGCATAGTGACTCTCCCAAAACGTCCGCTACCGACATAGGCAGCTGTTCAAGTTCCGCCAAGAGCCGCCTGTGTGTTCTGATCCCAACCCAGGAATAATTCCCCGTCGCGGTCGATCAGCGGCCGCTTCATCAGCGCCGGATGCTCGCGCAGCAGCGCCAGCGGCGCGCTTGCCCGCTCCTGCTCGCTCAGACCACGCCAGGTGGTTGACCGCGTATTGACCAGCTTGGCGCCGAATTGCGCAAGGGCCGCCTCTAGCAGCCCCTCTGGCATGCCATCGGCACGAATGTCCACCAGAGTCGAATTTTCAATCTTCTTCAGCGCCTTACGGCAGGTATCGCAGTTTTTCAGCCCATAGATCTTCATAAATCCTCCATCCTCTCCGCGGAACGCACACAATTTATGGTGGAATGCGCCGGTTTTTCTTGATTTTCGAACAGCCCGTGTAAAACTCAAAGTTGTCTGGCCATGACTCACTCGCTTCAGACAACGGGACGGGCCGGATGTCTTGGGAAGCCTCAAGGCGACGTGCAAACTAGAAGGAGACGCGGGAAATGCCAAGTGGCACCGTGAAGTGGTTCAACACCACCAAAGGGTATGGGTTTATTGAACCCGATCAAGGCGGCAAGGATGTGTTTGTGCACATTTCCGCGGTGGAACGGTCGGGCCTGGCCGGTCTCGCCGACAACATGAAAGTCGGCTACGAGCTGTCCGAAGGCCGCGATGGCCGCCAAATGGCTGCAGAGCTTAAAGAGCTTTGATTTATTGATCTGCACTGCGCCCGGGATCAGACTGGGCGCAGGCAAAGAAAGCCCGTCAGCCCCGCCGCAGATACTCAGCCATCACACAGGCCGGATCGCTTTCGCGCAGCACCGTTTCGCCGGCCTTGCTCCACTCCTCTTCCGGGAAATCCGGGAAATAGGCGTCCGCATCCTCAACCGTCAGATTTACCTCGGTGATCAGCAGCCGGTCCGCCATCTCCAGCATGCCGCGGTAAATGCCTTCGCCGCCGATGCCATAGACCCGGCGGTAGCCTTGCGCATAAGCCTCCTGCACTGCCGCCCCGATTGACGGCAGCACGATCCCGGCCGCCTGCGGATTGGACGACACCACCAGATTCAGGCGGTTTTTCAACGGCTTCACCGGCAGGCTGTCCCAGGTGTTGCGGCCCATGATGATGGCGCCGCCCAGCGTTTCGCGCTGAAACGCTTTCAGATCCTCTGGCGCGAACCATGGGATATCATTGTCCTTGCCAATGGCGCCGTTGCGCGCCCGCGCAGCGATCAGAGTAATCATGAGTGTCTTCCTTGCTTGTCAAACCGCAACATCGGCCTTTATGTGCGGATGCGGATCGTAACCTTCGACTTCGAAGTCCTCAATCCGGTAGTCGTCAATACTCTCCGCACGTTTGGCCAACGATATCTTCGGCAACGCCCGAGGTTCACGCCCCAGCTGCTCACGCGCTTGATCGAAATGGTTGCGGTAGAGGTGCACATCCCCTCCGACCCAGACCAATTCGCCGGGGCGCAGGCCCGCTTGCTGCGCAAGCATCAGCTGCAACGCAGTAGCCCCGACATAGTTGAAGGCGGCGCCCAGCAGCAAATCGACCGATCTCTGGAACAAAAGGCAGTTCAAACGCCCGTCGGAGGTCACATGGTACTGATAGACCATATGGCAGGGCGGCAGCGCCATCTCTCCCAGTTCCGCAACGTTCCAGCCGTGAAAGAGCAGACGCCGGCTCGCAGGGGTTTCGCGCAGCGCGCGGATCAGCGTCCCGATCTGGTCATGTTCGCGGCCGTCGGACCCCATCCAGCGCCGCCACTGCTTGCCGTACACGGGGCCAAGCTCACCCCATTGCGCTGCGAATCCGTCGTCCTCGACAATCCTGCGCTCGAATTCCGCTTGCGTGACGCCGTCCCCGGTCTCGCGGCGATAGGCCGCCAGCGGCCAGTCCGTCCAGATCCGGACGTTCTCCCGCAGCAGGGGCTGAATATTGGTTCCCCCTGTCAGGAACCATAGCATTTCCTTGATCGCGGTTTTCCAGTAGACGCGCTTGGTCGTCAGAATAGGCGCCGTGCCATCCGACAAATTAAAGCGCACCATGGCGCCGAACAGCGAGCGGGTACCGACGCCCGTTCTGTCAACCCGCTCGTCCCCGTATTCCAGGACCCGTTCGATCAGATCCAGGTACTGATACTCCGGATGCCGCATGCCTCTGCCTCCACAATTTTTGCCAACAACAGAAACCTGCGTGGCAGCCCGTTTCAATCATAATGAATAACGCGTGCCGGGTCATAGCGCATTCTACCGCCACAGCGCTCCCGGACAGTTTTAACACGTGATTTCGGCCCGCAGGCCGCAACCGCGGAAACTGGCGCCATTGATGGCCATTGATCAGCTCCGGACCGCCGTTCCCCTTCGCCCGGGGGGGGGGCTCAAAAGGCCCCAGCGGCCCGGAATGCGGCAGCGCCGGCCGGGATCCTGATGCATGGCTGTTCTCCATGACTTTCACCATGGCTTCCACCGAAAATTCACGCCCCGGCATAACGTCTGCGCCGCCGGGCGCCAAGCTCTAAAAGCAGCGCTGCGCCACCTTCTCGATACCACATCTGCCCGGCCGGCCTGAAATGAAAACCACATG
This sequence comes from Leisingera sp. SA215, assembly GCF_055902035.1. Lineage (NCBI taxonomy): Bacteria > Pseudomonadati > Pseudomonadota > Alphaproteobacteria > Rhodobacterales > Roseobacteraceae > Leisingera > Leisingera sp. SA215. The sequence continues at coordinate 62,160 of NZ_JBVVXU010000004.1, forward strand.
CAGGTAGCGCATCCGCCACGGTTGCGTCCAAATGCCGTCTGCTCAATTGACAATGACCCTGCCCGCACCGAATGTGGCGCAAAACGATAATACATATTGAGGTAGAGGCAGATGAGGCGCTATTGGCTGGGGCTCGCGGTTGTCACCGCGCTGTCCGCATGCAGCGGGGGCAACCCCTTCGAGACCGAAGACGACACCGGCACGGATCCCGGAACGGATCCCGATCCCGGCACGCCGATCAGCCGCGACGGGATTCCTCCTGGAACCGCTTCCCCGACACCGGACCAGGCCATCTTCCGGTCTGAACCGACAGCGGCGGACGGCGGTGAACTCGGCGACGGCTATGCTTCCGGTATCGTGTACAACGCCGGTGATGATACTTTTACGGTCGACAACCTCGGCTTTGACGGTGACAACACCTATGCCCGCGGATCCGCCGTCAGCAGCCTCGGCCCCTTTGCAGTCTATGAGGCCGACGCGCAGTTCCCCGATATCGTTGATGGCGAAATCATCAACCAGTTCACCCACCGTGCGATTTACGGCGTCAGCAGCTCTGGCAACAGCCAGTTTGCGATTGTGCGCACCGGCGCCTATGTCGACTACGGCTTCGGCGGCTTTGTATACCAGCGCGACAACAGCGTCACCCTGCCGGATAGCGGACAGGCGATCTATCAGGGTTCCATTGCAGGTGTTCGCGATTTCAAAGGCTCAGGCGGTCTCGAATACACCACCGGCGACATCGAAATCGCGATCGACTTTGATGACTTCAACGGCAGCACCGGCCAGCGCGGCGATGCAATTGCGGGCACGATCTCCAACCGTTTGATCTTTGACACCAACGGCACCCATATCACCAGTCAGGTCCTGAACCGCATCAATGCTGAAAACTCCCTCAGCCTGAATGAAATCCCGACCCTGACCTTTGATGTCGGGCCGGGCAATCTGGATGACAACGGGGAAATCCTTGGCACATTGAACAGCTACTATACCGACGCCAACGGCATCACTCAGGTCTATGAAAGCGGCAACTATTACGCCCTGGTTTCCGGCGACAACGCCGAGGAAATCACCGGCATTGTTGTGGTGAAAAACACAATGGACCCGGCCGGCACCGAAGTGCGGGAAACCGGCGGTTTCATCGTTTACAACAACGAATGATCCCCGATGCCCGCCCCGCTTAAAGGCTGGCGCAGGGGCGTTCTGGCGGCATTGCTGATGGCAATGCCGCCGCTCGCGCTGGCGGCCCCCTCCGGCCAGGACACCGCAACCCCGGACCAGGTCCGCCAGGCTGCTGCAATTGCCCTGAAGCAGGGCCGGACCACGCAGGCCTATTCGTTTTCCGAGGCGCTTTTGCAGCGGGATCCGCAGGACCGTCTGGCCTTGCTGATCAAATCGCGCTCTGCCCGCTCCCTGGGAGAGTTCCGCGACGCCCGCCATTCAGCACGGCAAGCCTGGAAACTGGCCGAAAATGACGGCCAGAAGTATGCCGCCTCGATGGTGATGGCACAGGCGCTGTCCTCCGGCGGCCAAAAAACGCTGGCCAAATTCTGGCTGCGCCGCGCCGTCCAGCACGCCCCCAGCAAGCACTTGGAACGGCTCGCCATCCGCGACTTCCGCTACGTCCGCGCCGCCAGCCCCTGGCTGCACCTGTTCTCCTTTTCCGTTGCACCGGAATCCAATATCAACAACGGCTCTTCGGAACGGTCTTCCTTCCTGAACTACGAACTGACCGAAGTCCTCCTTGGCGGGCCCGCGGAATTCCAGCTCGGCGGCAGCCAGCGGGCGCTTTCCGGCATCGAATACTCCTTCAATTCGCGCTCCCGTTTCCGGTTCCGCGAAACCCCGACCCGCGCCCATGACCTGACAGTTGCCGTCGATCTGCGCACCTACACCCTGTCATCCGAAGCCAGGGCGCAGGCGCCCGACGCCAAGGGCAGCGATTTCACCTACGCCTCCTACGCGCTTGGCTACGCGCACAAAGGGCTGAATTTCAACCGCTTGGGCGAATACCGGCTGTCCGGCCAGGCCGGGCAAAGCTGGTACAGCGGCGACGAATACACCCGCTTTATCCGCCTGTCCGCCGGCCAAAGCTACAAGCTGGAGCGCCAGCGCCGGGTCAATGCCCGGCTGTCCACCGAACGGCAATTCGGCGTTATGACCAGCGATCAGGACATCTGGCGCGGCGACCTCTCCTACAGCTTCCGGCTCGGCTCCGGAGCAACCCTGTGGAGCGGCCTTACCCTGGCGCAGGCAAGCGCCAGCACCGCATCAGACGAATTTTCCGAGGCTGGACTCAGCACCCAGCTCACCCTTGCCAAACCGGTGTTCGGCGCCACGGTCCTGCTCGGCCTGTCCGCGCGCGACCGCGGCTATGACGTCTCCCGCCACAGTCCCGACGGGCGGCAGGACCGTAAATACAGTGCGGATATCTCTCTTCTTTTCAGGGGCATCGACTATTACGGCTTCAATCCGACCCTGCGCCTGTCCGCCTCCAAGAACGACAGCAACATCGGGTTGTATGAATCCCACCGCTTCGGAGTGAACTTCGGCATTCAATCGGCTTTCTGAACCCGGTTCCTCGACTTCCCGCAGCTGCACGCTAGGCTGCTGCGGACACCGATGCACAAAGGAATCACCGATGCCCCTCACATATCTTCACACTATGGTCCGGGTGAAAGATCTGGAACAATCGATGGCATTCTACGCCCTCCTCGGCCTTCAGGAGACCCGCCGCTGGGAGAATGAGCAGGGCCGGTTCACCCTGGTCTTCATGGCACCTCCGGGCCAGGAGGATACGCCGCTGGAACTGACCTACAACTGGGACGGCGATGATGCGCTGCCCGATGACAGCCGCCATTTCGGGCATCTCGCCTATGGTGTCGATGATATCTATGCCGCCTGCCAGCACCTGATGGACAATGGCGTCACCATCAACCGCCCGCCCCGCGACGGGCACATGGCCTTTGTCCGTTCCCCCGACAATGTCTCGATCGAATTGCTGCAGAACGGCGAATCGCTGGCCCCGGCAGAACCCTGGGCCAGCATGGAAAACACCGGCCATTGGTAAGGCAGCACCGCGCCCGGCAACGCGGATAACCCGGCGCAGCACCGCTTTGGTGCTGCCCGTTCCATCCGGCATCTGCCTCCGCGCACTGGCTTTCTGGCTTTCCGCAAGCCTCAAACCCGGCAACAAGGGCGGCCGCTTCTGCGACCTCTGCCATGGACCTTCATGCGGGTCCCGGCACTTTGCCCTTTGATACGTCCAGGGCACGGTTTCGCCTCATGCCCTGTCTGCACACCCTGTCTGCGGCCCGCCGGAATTGTCCCCGCACGACCCGGCCTGGTGCCCGCAGGGGTTTCACATCCCGACCGGCGGCTCAGTAGATATAGCGGATCTGATCCGACCAGTAACGCTCCATCCGCTTCAGCGCAGTAGAGATGTCCTCGATCCCTGCGGATGAGATCACATCCCTCTCCTCCAGGCCCTCCGCATGGCGCGAGAACAGCGCCGCCACGATATCGCGGATTTCCCGGCCCCGCTGGGTCAGGCGGACGCGCACCGACCGGCGGTCGATCTCACAGCGCTGATGGTGCATATAGCCCATCTCGACCAGCTTCTTCAGGTTATAGCTGACATTGCTGCCCTGATAGTAGCCGCGGGTTTTCAGTTCCCCGGCGGTCACTTCATTATCGCCGATGTTGAACAGCAACAGCGCCTGGACCGCATTGATCTCCAGCACGCCGACGCGCTCAAACTCATCCTTGATGACGTCCAGCAGCAGACGGTGAAGGCGCTCAAGCAGACCCAGCGCCTCCAGATAGCCAGTCATGAACCCTTTGCGGTCTGTCTGGCCGATTGGCAATTCCATACTCATTCGCATCTCCGACTCGAATTTGCTCTTGAGACAATATGCCAACAATTCCCCAAAAATCAGTTAAGCTGGGATTTTATTATTTTTGGTACGTTTGCGCTATATCGGCCACCAGGGCGCAGAACCGCTCCTGCGGTGCCGCCTGGCCGGTGACCCATTGGTACAAATCCTGATCGTTCTCGAGCAGCAGCTGGTCATAAAGATCCAGCTGCGCCTCGTTCATCTGCTCAAGATTCGCGGCCGCAAAGGCCGACAGCAGGATATCCATTTCCTTGATACCCCGGCGCATCGAGCGCATCTGCAGCCGCTTCAGACGGATGGCACGGTCTTCCTGCATGCCGGTCTCAGGCAGCTTCCGTTGTCTGGCTGTCATTGACCTGCAGCAGCGTCCGCAGTTTTTTCTCCAAACGCGCCGCGCGTTCCGCATTCTGGCGCATTTCGCTGCGCAGGTCGCGCAGTTCGCTCAGAACACTTGCAAAATCACCGGCTTCCAGCTCCAGCGGCGCCGGTTCCGACATGCCTTCGCCTTCACCGGTCAGCAGCCACGACATCGAGACGTTCAACACGCCAGCCAGCATGGTCAGCTTGTTGGCACGCGGTTCCGCCAGATCCCGCTCCCAGGCGCTGAGAGTGGATTTCTTGATGCCAAGCCGGCGCGCGAGCTGGCCCTGGGTCATCCCGGCGGCTTCCCGTGCGGCCGCTACGCGGTCGCCAAATGTTGCTGCATCCGGACCGTACCAGTCTGTGCTCTGCTCAGTCATTGCCAGTTCTCCTAAATCCAGTTTCAACGCGGCTTGATCGCCATCTAGCCGCACCCTATGACAGTTCTGCGAAACATACAAACCAAGGCCACAGCCCATGTCTTTCCTGTCCGAGACCTTATCCCGCGTCAAACCGTCACCGACCATCGCGATGACCGCAAAAGCCGCCGGGCTGCGGACCGCGGGGCGCGACGTCATCGGGCTCAGCGCCGGTGAGCCGGACTTTGACACGCCGCAGAACATCAAGGACGCGGCCGTCGCCGCCATTGCCGCGGGCAAGACCAAATACACCGCCCCCGACGGCATCCCCGAGCTGAAACAGGCGGTCTGCGCCAAGATGAAGCGCGACCACGGCCTGGACTACACGCCCGCTCAGGTGTCGGTCGGCACCGGCGGCAAGCAGACGCTGTACAATGCGCTGATGGCAACGCTGAACGAAGGCGACGAGGTGGTGATCCCCGCGCCCTATTGGGTCAGCTACCCGGACATGGTGCTGCTGGCCGGCGGCACGCCGGTGATCGCCGAGACCTCGATTCGGTCCAATTTCAAGCTGACCGCCGATCAGCTGGAGGCCGCGATCACCCCGAAAACCAAATGGTTCATTTTCAACTCGCCCTCCAATCCCACCGGTGCGGGCTACAGCCGGGCGGAGCTGAAGGCGCTGACCGAGGTGCTGATGCGCCACCCGCATGTCTGGGTGATGACCGATGATATGTATGAGCACCTCGCCTATGACGGGTTTGAATTCTGCACCCCCGCCCAGGTCGAACCGGCGCTTTATGACCGCACCCTGACCTGCAACGGTGTGTCCAAGGCCTATGCAATGACCGGCTGGCGCATCGGCTATGCGGCCGGCCCGGAACCGCTGATCGCCGCCATGCGCAAGGTGCAGTCGCAATCCACCTCCAACCCCTGCTCGGTCAGCCAATGGGCCGCGGTTGAGGCGCTGAACGGCACGCAGGATTTTCTGGCACCGAACAACGAGATGTTCGTCCGCCGCCGCGATCTGGTGGTGTCGATGCTGAACGAGATTGACGGCATCTCCTGCCCCGTGCCGGAGGGAGCCTTCTACGTCTACCCCTCCATCGCCGGGCTGATCGGCAAGACCACGCCGGCAGGCAAGGTGATCGAAACGGACGAGGATTTTGCCACCGCGCTTCTGGAAGAGGCGGATGTTGCCGTGGTGTTCGGCGCGGCCTTTGGCCTGTCGCCAAACTTCCGCGTCAGCTACGCTACCTCCGACGCAGCACTGGAGACGGCCTGCAGCCGTATCCAGACCTTCTGTGCCGCGCTGACCTGACCGGAGAACAAGACATGAGCGCCGACCTGCCGGACTACTATTTCCGCGTCCGTGAAAACGGCGCTTTTGTCTTTCGCGTCGATACCGAGAACCGCCAGCGGCGGATTGAAATGGACCAGATCGCCGTTGTGAACATCCGCAACGGCGAGATCAAACCGCATGGCCAGCGCGCGCTGTCAGACCAGGACATCGCCGAGATCAAGTCCTGGATGGAGGCCCGCGCCGCCACCCTCGCGGCCCGCGATACCGACGACATCCACCGCGCCATCGACCACCTGAACCACACCGCCCATTGGGCCAACAGCCGGGCCACCGACGCGCAGCTGGAGGACGTCACCGACGCGCTTTTGCTGGCCATGCATGACCTGCGCAGCGTGCTGGTCCGCAAAAAGGCCGACCGGCTGATGAAAGACCGCGGCGCGGAGTGACCTCCGTCCCGTCCGGACGCTTCAGCCGCAGACCGGTGTCCGAACCGAATAAGACCGGAACCGGGTCTCCGCCCGCTCCGGGACCGGGCCGTGCCCCGCCACCTGGCGCCGGGGCAGCAGCGGGCTGCCCAGCACAAACCATCTGCGCTGCCACAATTGTTCCGCCGTGCCGGCCTCAGGGCCCCTCAGCCCCAGCCGCCACCGCAGATGCAGGCTCCATCTTTGCTGCGGATCACCGCCCAGGCGGAACAGGTGCCGGCTGTCCGGCAGCGGGCGGGGCACCGGCGCCGGCTCGTCCAGACTGGCGACCTGGCAGATGTATTGTTCCTTGACCGCCGCCTGCAAAAAGGCGCCGCCCCGCGTCAGGGTGATCTTGTGCCCGCCCTTGATCCCTGCCCCGCGGATGGCAAATTCCAGCACCTCCGGCAGCTTGAAAACCCGCGTGTCCGGACCAAAAAGCCGCCCCTCGTCCTGCCAGCCTGTTCCGCTGGCAAAATGCAGCACATAACGGCCCGGCGGCACCAGAACCTTGAAGAACGCACCGCCCTTGAAATAGGCCGCCAGCGCTTCTTCTCCGCTGTCTTCACGGCTCAGCACCAGGAAATAATCCGCGCCGGGCGGGCTTTTCACCTGCAGCGGGAAAACAGCCGGCAACCCGGTCCGGTTCCACATCAGCCCGCTCCGCGGCCGGTCGCCCTCGGCGGCGGCGCCCGCCGCCAAGGCGATCAATGCCAGGCAGGCCAGCAAGGCGCCCCTCAGAGACGCCGGAAAAACAGAACAGGTAACGGAGCGTGCCATTGCAGGGTCCTCCTTGCCGCCGCCAGCGGTGATCCGGCCCAGCATATCACAGCGCGGCAGCGGATGCAGGAATGGGCGGCACCGGCGCCGCCGTTTATCCCCGGCGCAGGATGGGCAAAGGGCTTCGCGCCGCCAGCGCGAAGCCCCCTTTTCTTACCGGCTGCTTCTTACCGGCTGCTGCGGCTCAGGACGCCGGGACTGCCGCTGCATCCTTCATCGCATCGACGCCTTTCTTCCACAGATTTCCCTGCCACAGCTCCTCCAGCCCGGTTTCGCCGCTGGCGCCCCTGGTGGTCAGGTAATCATAATAGGAGGTCGGCTTGTGCCCGGTGATGTTATAGAAATCCGGGCTGCAGCGGGTGTAGAAACCATTGGTCAGATATTCAAAGAACCCGGCGCGGGTGCTGCCGAAATCCGCCTCGAACTGCTCCATGGATTGCGGGCGGTACTTGATCTCCCGGCCCATGGCGCGGCCCAGATCGGCCGCAATCTCCGCCATCGACTGCGGCGCCGGGCCGGTGATGTCATAGAACTTGTTGCCATGCCGCTCCGGGCCTTCTGCCAGCACCACCGCGGCCGCCTCGGCGATGTCACGGGTGGCCACGAAAGAATTGCGCATACCGCCCAGCGGGTTCGAGAACCAGCCTTCGTTTTCAATGGTTTCGCAGTCGGTCTTCAACAGGTGATTCATAAAGAAGTTGTTGCGCAGCGCGGTCACGTTCAGGCCTTCGTCGATCAGCGCCTTTTCGCCCCACCAATAGTGCTGCAGCATCAGCGGAATCGCCGCGCCGGGGCGCGAGGCATGGGTATCCGCGTCATAAGACGCAGTGTTGGTATCGGCGCCCATGCAGCTGACGCGCACCACATGTTTGATCTGATCCTTCCGGCCGCCCAGCGCCTTGGCAAAGGCCAGATGCCCCTCCAGCATCGGATCCAGCGAGGCGGAATAAACCGCCGAAACTCCCTCCAGCGCCGCCTCCCAGGTGGCCGGTTCCGACAGGTCGAACTTCACCGCCTCATCGGCGCCCAGCGCGGTCAGCTGGTCTGCCTTGGCCGCGCTGAAATAGCAGGCGCGCACGGTGAAACCGCCTGCCGCGGCCAAACGTGCGACCAGCTCGCGGCCGATGCGGCCGGTGGCCGAGGTGATCAGAACAACGGGTTTGGACATGGGAAAGCCTCCTGATGCCGCGCAGCGCGCGCATGCATTGCAAATCTGCGCAGACCCTACAGCGAAAGCCCGGCGCGAAATCTTCGAAACCCGACGCGAAATGCCAATATTTCGTCAGCCCTCAGGCCGCCGTCACTCGGCAATGTCTTCCGCCCACAGCGCAGGCTTTTCCCGGATGAACCGCGCCATCAGCGCAATGCAGTCCGGATCGTCGGCGATTACCACTTCAACGCCCCTTGAGCGCAGGAATTCCTCATTGCCGCCAAAATTTCTGGTATCGCCGATCACCACCCGCGGAATGCCGAACTGCACAATGGTGCCGCTGCACATCATGCAGGGCGACAACGAGGTATAAAGCACCGTATCGCAATAGGATTTCTGCCGCCCCGCCTTGCGCAGCGCGTCCATTTCCCCGTGGGCAACCGGATCGCCCTTCTGCACCCGCTGATTGCGCCCCTGGGCCACCACCCGGCCGCCGCGCGCCAGCACCGAGCCGATCGGGCAGCCGCCCTCGTCAAAACCCGCCCTGGCTTCCTCGTAGGCAACGCGCAGCAGGCGTGTATCGTCATCGGTCATCATCGGGAACGGCCTCTTTTCTGACTGCAGGCAAAGCTGTTCAGCAAGCCTGCCCAGACACCTGCAGCTGGTCAACCCCGCCCGGCTCAGACAGCCGGGGCGCCTGCCAGCTTGATCGACTTGATCCAGAACCGCGCCATCAGGCACACGCCCGCGGTAGAGAGCCCGGCAATCAGCCCCGCCCAGACGCCAACACCGCCCCAATCCAGCACAAAGCCAAAGACATAAGACGCCGGCATCCCGATGGCCCAATAGCTGAGCACCGCAATCACCATCGGCACGGCTGTATCCTGCACCCCGCGCAGCAGTCCCAGCGCAACCGCCTGCATCCCATCCATCATTTGAAACAGCGCCGCCGCCGCCAAGAGCCCGGTACCGATCAGCAAGATTTCCGTCTTCTGCGGATCCGCAGGGTCGAGAAACAGCGACATCAGCGGTTCGGGGATTGCCAGGAACAGGGTGACCCCGACCACTGAAAACGCCAGTGACATCACTGTCACGACCTTGCCGCCGCGCGCCATGTGATCCCGGTCGCCGCGCCCGTATGCATTGCCCGCACGGATCGTGGCCGCATTGGACAGACCCAGATGCACCATGAACGTCAGCCCCGCCAGCGAGATCGCAATCCCATGCGCGGCCAGCGGCACCGTGCCCAGCCACCCCATCATCATCGCCGAGGCCGCAAACAGGCTGGCTTCAGCCAGGGTGGTCAGTCCGATCGGCGCCCCCAAGCGAAGCACCTGCCCCAGCATCTCCCAGTCGGGGCGCTGGAAGTTCTTCAGCAGCTCATGTTCCGGCAGCACCTTCAGCGCATAGGCCAGCACCAGCGCAAAAGACACCCCGTTGGTCACCAGCGACGCAATCGCCGCCCCGGTGATGCCCAGCTCCGGCGCGCCCCAGTTGCCAAAAATCAGCGCATAATTCACCAGCGCGTTCAGCACGGCCCCGAACACCGACAGCCACAGCACGATCTGGGTCCGCTCCAGCGCCGCCAGATACGATTTGGCCACCATATACAACAGGGCCGGAAAGATCGCCCAGCCGGCAATCCGCAGGTACTCTGCCGCCGCATGCGCAATGTCGGCCTTCTGCCCCAGCATCAGCAGGATCGCTTCCGACCACCACAGCAAGGGCATCGCCAGCGCCCCGTACAGCAGCGACAGCCACAACCCCATCCGGGTGCTGCGCCGGATCTGCCGCTCCTCCCCGGCACCCGCCGCGGCAGCCACCATCGGCATCACCGCAAAGGCAAAGCCGGACCCCAGCAGGAAGATCGAAAAGAAATAGGTCGACCCAAGCGTCACCGCCGCCAGTTCCTCCACCCCGTAGCGGCCCAGCATCACGGTATCGGTCAGGCCGATTGCAAACTGCGCCACATGGCCGCCGACCAGCGGCAGCCCAAGAACGGCTATCGCCCTTGCATGGCCGCGCAGCGGCATCCCGGTGTGTTTTCTCGCCAAGGTGTTCATGCGGCCAGCCTTAGACTTGGGCGCGCGCTCCCGCAAGAGCGGAGTTCCCTTGCCCTTGCGCAGACCTATGGTGATAATCCCGCAGGCGGATTTCCCGCCCGCGCCCCAGGAGCCTCTTGCGATGACCAACGCCCTTCCGCCGCTGTTCCCCGATGCCCGTGACTTTCTGGCAGCGCTTGCGCAGAACAACAGCCGGGACTGGTTCACGGCGCATAAGGACAGGTATGACGCCGCGGTGAAATTCCCCGCGCTGCGGCTGCTCGACGAGATCTCCGAAGCCATCGCCCGGCGCAGCGGCGCCCCGGTCACGGGCAAATTGTTCCGCCCCCAGCGCGACGTGCGGTTTTCCAAGGACAAGACACCCTACAACACCCATCTGCACCTGATGTGGACGTTGAACAGCAGCGGCTGCGCGCTGTTCTTCGGGCTGGCCCCCGGCTACTGCACCGCAGGCGGCGGCATCATGGGCTTCAGCAAGCCGCAGCTGCCGCGCTGGCGTGCGGCCGTCGACGGCGCCTATGGCGACGAAATCGCAGCGCTGGTGGACATCCTTGCGCTCAAAGGCTTCACCGCCAAAAACCCCGAGTTGAAACGCGTGCCCGCCCCCTATCGCAAGGCCCACCCGCACGGCCACCTGCTGCAGCGCAAGTCGCTGACCTTCTGGCACGAGATGAGCGCGCGGGAACAGGCCGCGCCGATGCCGGCCCTGATGTCGGCTTACCTCATCCTGGAACCGATGTTTGCCCTGCTGGAAAGCGCACTGGCGGAGTGATCCTCACAGCGCCCGCAGCATGATCTGGCCGGCCAGAAGCGCCACCACAGCGCCTGCGGCAATCTCCAGCACCGCCGCGGCCCGCAGCGCGCCTGTCCCTTGCAGCTGAACCAGCGCCCCCTTGCGCAGGGTGACCGCCGCCGCCGCCACCGCCACGGTCACCGATGCAGTGCCAAGCCCCATGGCAAAGGCGCCGGCAACACCGGCCCACAGCACCCCCATGCGCCAGGTCAGGAGCAGCAGAAACACCGCCCCCGTGCAGGGCCGCAGCGCCACCGCGCCGATGATCGCCAGCGCGTCGCGCAGCGAGGCGGCACTGGCCGCCTCCTCCGCCGTCGGCCCGTGGCGGTGGCCGCAGGAGGCGCAGACCTCCCCTTGCGCATGTCCATGATGAGCGCGGCGGTTCTCCTTCGCCGCCGCAGTCCGGCTCGCCAGCAGCCGCCGCACGCCCCGCAGCAGCAGCCACAGCCCGACCAGCGCAATCAGCCCATAGGACACCGGCGCCAGCACCTCCTCGGCCGCAGTGGTCAGCTGCTCGCGGCCCCAGTCCAGCAGCAGCAGCCCGCCCGCCACCAGCAGCACCGCGGTGGCCGCCTGCGCCAGCGAAGACGCCACAGCCAGCCCGGCCAGCCGGGCCAGCGGCACCGTCTTGCCGATGCCGTAACCGCCGATCACCAGCTTGCCATGCCCCGGCCCGGCGGCATGAAAAAACCCGTAGGCAAAACACAAGGCCAGCAGCGCCAGCAGCGCCCCGGGCTCACCGGCCCGTAACGCCCGCAGCCCCCGCGCCAGCGCATTCTGCGCCTCGCGCTGGCCTTCGCCCGCCCAGACCGCAACAGCGCCGGCGCCGCCGAACCCCCACAGCCAGACGGCGGAAACCGCAACGGCCAGCGCAGAAACTGCCAGAAAAACCCGCACCTTACGCCCCGCAGCTCAACTGCACAGTGTCGGCAAAGGCTTCGCCGACCTCCGGATACACCGCCTCCGCCTGATCCGCCGGCATCGCATAGAGCAGCTCTTCAACCTTGGTATAGGCCGCGTCCAGATCCGGCGGCGTGACACGCCCCTGGCAGCCGCCCGAAACCGCCAGCCCGCCAGTCAGGGTATAGGCCGTGTAATAGGTCGGATCATAGGCCTTGATCATCACCCCATGCGCTGCCTGCGGCTGCACCAGAACGCGCCGGTGGCGGGTGGTGATACGCCCCTCGGCAACTTCGGTGGACAAATGCTCCGGCGCCCCCAGCGCCAGCGCAGCACCGTCATGGGTGAGATAGGTGTCGCCCTGAAACCCCTCGGTCCACGCCATGTCAAACCCCTGCAGCCCGGCCAGCTCCGCCGCGGTCAGCACGCCGTCATAATCGCTGTCCAGCCCCCGGTCCTCGAAAATCAGCAGTGAATAGAACTCATCATAGGCCCAGGTGATTTCCACCGCCTGCAACTGCCCGCTATCGGAAACGATCACCTTCAGCGCGGTATCGACAAAAATATGCGGATGCGACCCGGCATCCTGCGGGGCCAGCAGCGCAGCGGCAAGCAAAGGAACCAAATGTTTCATGGTCCCAGCTTTACGCCCCAATCCGCAGCCCCGCAACTGCCGGGCCCGGAACCGGCAGGCTTCAGCCCGGCAGCTTCGTTCTGGTGGAAAATACTCCGGGATGAGGCCGCAAGAGCGAGGGGCAGCGCCCCTTGCCTTTCCCCTGCCGCCGGGATCTTTCGGCGATCGCACCCGCCCCAAGCAAAAATGAAACCGGACGCCGCAGATCGGCTGCCCTTGCAAGCGATCTGGCGCCTCTCAACGCCTCACACCGCCGCCTCCCGCGCCACCGCGGCAACCGCCGCTGCCACATCCGCCTCGCGGCTGCGGTGGTTGGTGATCGCGGCGCGCAGCATCACCCGGCCCTGCGAACGGGTGGTGGAGAACACCGCCTCGCCGCTTTCCTGCAGGGTCTGGGCAATCCGCGCATTCACCTCCGACTGCATTTCAGGCTCCAGATCGCTGCGGGCGGTGAACACGCAGACATTCGACACCACCGGCGCCCCCAGCGCCATCTTCGGCTGCGCCTCAACCTGCGCCGCCATATATGCCGCCAGCGCGCAATTGCCGGTGATCGCCTCGGAAAACGCCGCCTCGCCATAGGTCTCCAGCGCGGTCCAGATCTTCAGCGCCCGGTTGCCGCGGCTCAGATCAATGCCGTAATCGCAGAACCACGGCTCGCCGCCCGCCAGCCCGCGCTCGGCCCCTTCCAGATACGACGGCCGCGCCGAAAACGCCGCCCGGTGCTCCTCCTCATTGCGCAGCAGCGCCATGCCGCAGTCATAGCCCACATACATCCACTTGTGGAAATCCAGCGCGATGCTGTCGGCCCGTCCAATCCCGTCGGACAAGGACCGCCACGGCTCCGCCGCGATCCGCGTCCAGGCGCCAAACGCCCCGTCCACATGCAGCCACAGCCCCAGACCGGACGCCGCATCCGCCAGCGCATTCAGATCATCATAGAGCCCCAGATCCACCGACCCGGCGGTGCCCACCACCAAAAAGGGCAGCGCCCCTGCGGCCTTGTCCTCTGCCACCATTCGGGCCAAAGCCGCACAGTCGATCTGCCCAGCCTGCAAGGGCACCATGCGCAGATTGTCCGAACCAATGCCCAGCAGTTCCACCGCCTTCAGCGTCGCATTGTGAACGCCCTCGCCGGCATAGGCGGTCAGCCGCACACCGCCCTGGCCACACTTGCGCAGATCCTTCATCACCCGCAGCCGCGCCGCCTGAAAGCCGATCACGGTGGCCTGTGAGGTGCCCGTGACCAGCAGCCCGCTTGCGCCTTCGGGCATCCCCATCTTGCGGCGCGTCCAATCCACCACCGCGCGTTCCATGTAGTTCGCACCGTGGTCGCGCCCGCCCATATTGGCATTCACTGCCGCCGCCGCGACCGAAGCGATCAGGTCCGTTGCCAACCCTGACCCCTGCACCCAGCCCCAGAACCGCGGATGGGTGTTGCCGCCATGATAGGGCAGCACATCGCGGATGATCCGGTCCACCGCCGCCCGCGGCCCCTGCGCCTGCGCCGTCACCGCATAGCGCCCATCGATGTCCTCAGGCACCGGCTGCCAGGGGTGCTCCGCGGCCTGTTGCATCTGATCCAGAGCCGCCTCCAGCATCCGCTGCGCCTCCTCCCGGAACGCCGCCCAGTCCTGCGTCTTGATCCCCTTTTCAGCCACCCGCGCGCCCTCCTCATGCCGTCCGCTGGCCGGGGTTTAGCCCGCAGGCCCCGTCCCTGCACGGGAAATATCGACGCAGCCGGTTAACCGGAACGTTTCTTCGATAGTCTGAAAACTTTGCTTCTCCGGCCGCCCCGGGTGCCTTATCCACAGCCCCTTGCGTGCCTCTTCCACCCGGCCACGACACCTGCCATAATGGCTGCCAATCAACACCAAGGAAGAGCAGTTCCCGCACATGGCCGACGACCTCCTCAGCACGCCTGCAGCCGACACCTATGACGCCTCCTCTATCGAGGTTCTGGAAGGGCTCGAACCGGTCCGCCAGCGCCCCGGCATGTACATCGGCGGCACCGATGAGCGCGCGCTGCACCATATGGTCGCCGAAATCCTCGACAACTCGATGGACGAGGCCGTCGCGGGCCATGCCAACCGCATCGAGGTCACCTTGAACGCGGATTATTCCGTCACCATCACCGACAACGGCCGCGGCATTCCGATCGACCCGCACCCCAAATTCCCGGACAAATCCGCGCTTGAGGTGATCCTCTGCACCCTGCACGCGGGCGGCAAATTCTCCGGCAAGGCCTATCAGACCTCCGGCGGGCTGCACGGCGTCGGCTCCTCGGTGGTGAACGCGCTGTCGGATTCGCTGGTGGTGCAGGTCGCCAAGAACAAGGAATTGTTCGAACAGCGCTTCTCGCGCGGGCTGCCGCTGGGGCCGGTGGAAAAAATCGGCGCCGCCCCCAACAAGCGCGGCACCTTCGTGACCTTCCACGCGGATGAGGAAATCTTCGGCTCGCACCGCTTCAAGCCCGCCCGCCTGTTCAAACTGGTGCGCTCCAAGGCCTATCTGTTCTCCGGCGTCGAAATCCGCTGGAAGACCCTGATCGACGACGGCGAGACCCCGGCCGAGGCCACCTTCCACTTCCCCGGCGGCCTCAAGGACTACCTGACCGAGGTGCTGGGCAAATCCTCCGTCTATGCCGACGCGCCCTTTGCCGGCAAGGTCGAGTTCCGCGAGAAATTCAACGCCCCCGGCTATGTCGAATGGGCGATCAACTGGACCCCGTCGCGCGACGGCTTCACCCAGTCCTATTGCAACACCGTCCCCACCCCCGAGGGCGGCACCCATGTGGCCGGCTTCTGGGCCGCGATCCTCAAGGGCATCAAGGCCTACGGCGAGCTGGCCGGCAACAAGAAGGCCGCCCAGATCACCCGCGACGACCTGATGGCGGGCGGCTGCGCGCTGGTCTCCTGCTTCATCGCCGACCCGGCCTTTGTCGGCCAGACCAAGGACCGCCTCTCAACCGAAGCGGCCTCCAAAATGGTGGAAAACTCGGTCCGCGACCATTTCGACAACTGGCTTGCCGCCGACACCAAATCGGCCGGCGCCATCCTCGATTTCCTGGTCCTGCGCGCCGAGGAACGGCTGCGCCGCAAGCAGGAGAAAGAGACCCAGCGCAAATCCGCCACCAAGAAGCTGCGGCTGCCGGGCAAGCTCACCGACTGCACCTCGAAAGACCGCTCCGGCACCGAATTGTTCATTGTCGAGGGCGACTCGGCCGGCGGCTCCGGCAAGGGCGCGCGCAACCGGGTCAATCAGGCGCTGCTGCCCTTGAAGGGCAAGATCCTGAACGTGCTGGGGGCGGCCTCCAACAAGATCAGCACCAACGCCGAAATCCGCGATCTGTGCGAGGCGCTTGGCGTCGGCACCGGCACCAAGTTCAACCTTGACGATCTGCGCTATGACAAGATCATCATCATGACCGATGCGGACGTCGACGGCGCCCATATCGCCTCGCTGCTGATGACCTTCTTCTTCACCCAGATGCGGCCCCTGATCGACGGCGGCCACCTCTACCTCGCCTGCCCGCCGCTGTTCCGCCTGACCCAGGGCGCCCGCCGCGTCTACTGCCTGGACGAGGGTGAACGCGACGCCTGGCTGGAAAAGGGCCTGGGCGGCAAGGGCAAGATCGACGTGAGCCGCTTCAAGGGTCTTGGCGAAATGGACGCCAAGGACCTGAAAGAGACCACGATGGACCCCGCCACCCGCAAGCTGATCCGCGTCACCATCGACGAGGACGAACCTGGCGAGACCGGCGAGCTGGTCGAACAGCTGATGGGCAAGAAACCCGAACTGCGCTACCAGTATATTCAGGAAAACGCGAAGTTCGTGGAGGAGCTGGATGTTTGAGGGAGGATCAGAACCACCTTACAGGACAAATAAATTATGCCCGTACCAGATTACCAAACATTAATGCTTCCCGTACTTCAACTTTTTGCAGATGGCAAAACTAGTATAAAGGAATGCATCCAACCACTCCGCGCCCAGTTTAATATCACTGATGAAGAAGCGTTAGAAACCCTGCCTAGCGGCCAAACGGTTTTATATAATCGCGCGCATTGGGCGCGAACTTATTTGGGCAAAGCTGGCCTTCTAGAGTCGCCCAAACGCGGCTTCCATCAAATCACCGGCCTAGGGCTTAAAATCCTCTCAACCCGCCCTTCACGAATTGACGTAAAATCTTTAAAAGAGCTCGAGCAATTTAATAACTGGTTCGAGAGCAACAAGCGCGACAGCAGTTCAGAACCAAGTTCGCAAGCACGAACTGAGGATGACCAAACACCAGAAGACGCAATTCAATCTTCCAGCAAAGTACTAAATGCTGCTCTTCGAGACGACTTGATTTCAGCCCTTCTACAGGTTTCACCGACACGGTTTGAGCAACTAATCCTGGAGCTTCTTGCCGCTATGGGCTTTGGCAAGGGGCGATCAGAAAATCAACTATTAACCCCAACTTCCAAAGATGGTGGCATTGACGGTGTCATAAATGAAGACGCATTGGGACTTGACGCAGTTTACATACAAGCAAAACGCTACGCTATTGAAAACAAGGTCAGTCGGCCAGACATCCAAAAGTTCGTCGGTTCGCTTACAGGGGAAAGTGCGACGAAAGGCGTCTTTGTTACTACATCTGACTTTTCGAAAGAAGCCACGTCCTACATCGATAGAGTACAACAGCGCATAGTCCTTATTGATGGTCAACTTTTGGCGCAATTGATGATCGATCACAATGTAGGTGTAAAAACTCGCTCCACCGTTCACATCAAAAGCTTAGACGAAGACTACTTTGCGGAACTTTAAAATACACCCTTCCTGCCAGCCTCCCGCACCACAAGGCCCGCGCCTGACCTTGGGGAGGCGCGAATGCGCCTTCCCGGGGGGAGTGAAGGCCGTCGCGGAAACGCTCCGGGGGAGCGTTTCAGGCCTGAACGGGCGAAGCCCAAGGCGCGGGCCGTGCCGCTGCGCGCCACGCCCCAGGAGAAATCCTGCCAACGCCGCTCTTTGACTTGCACTGTTGGTTGCGAGGGGCTCCGCCCATCCACGCCTCAAACAGTCCCCCGGACTGTTTGTCCCTGCGGGAACCGGCGTGTACTCCCGAAGGGAAGGTCAGGCGCGGACCGTGCCGCTGCGCGCCAGGTCCCAAAGGGGGCACAGCGCCACCCATTTCACCTTCCCCAAATACTCCCGCCCCCTGCCCGGCAGGCGGCTTTGCCGCCGAGAGGGGAGGCATCCAACGTTAGGCCGCAAGCGGCCCGGTCAAACCGGCCCGCCCCCGTTGCGCCAAGCCCCAAACCACCGCACGCCCCGCTTGCGCGCCCTTAACCCAGGCCTGCCATACTGCAATGCGTCGCGGCACCGGTGCGGACTGACACCCCGCACCAGCAGGAGATACGGACCCCCAAAGACCACCTCTTCATCGGGTGCAGGGAGGGGTCCGCAAACAGGAAGCTTTCAAGCGGACATGGGGCCTTGCGATCCCCATCCGGCCCTCCGCCATCCTGGCGGCGCCGCCTCCTTTGACCCGGCCAGCACGACACGGCCTTGCGCATATACCGGCCCCCCGGCCCCAGGCAGCAGATCCCCGGACGGAGCCCGCCTCCCGCCCGGCCCAACCCATGCACGCACGCCGCCGCATGACACCTGCGTGAGCGCGGTTGCCTGAAACCCCGTCCTGTTCCTAAACTTATCCCGACAGCAACAACGCAAAAGAGATCCGGGCATGTCCTTTATCGCAGACAACCAGCTGCCCCTGCTGCTGCTGTTCTTCCTGGCCGGCCTGATCGGCACCGCCTTCCTGTTCCGCAAACCCGCGGGCCACCGCGCCTGGAAACTGGCGGATCTGGTCTGGGTGGTGCTCGGCGGCTTCGGCGCGCTGGCCGCGGTGATCTCCGGCATCTACGCCGCCGACTCATCCAGGCTGGAACGCCAGATCGACATCGCCTATGCCGCCACCGCCGCCTTCGACCGCGACGCCGCCCGGTTCCGGCTCAGGTTCTGCGACCCCGCCTATGACACCGACATCGCGGTCCTGTGCGAAAAGGTCGAATTCCTCTCCGCCTCGACCGCCGGCAACGCCGAACTGCCGCTGTTCATCGCGGTGACCGATGAAGTCGCGCCGCTGCAGGGCCTCCGCTTCCTGTTCGGCAGCGGCGCAGAAAGCACCGGCGCGATGCAGGAGATGAAAGCCCAGGCCAGCGCCTTTGACCCGGCCGCCTTCCTGGTCTTCACCGCGCTGGACGGCACCGCCCAGGCCGCCGTCGACAACATGCGCCGCAAGGTGCCCGCGATTGCCGGCGACTACCTGATCATCGCCCGCGCCTATGACGCCCTCATCGCCCATGTCTCCAAGCTGAAGGACGAATGGGAATACCTGCAGGCCAACGCCGATATCCTGGTCTGGCAGATCATCGCGCTGTGCCTGGTCAGCTTTGCGGCCCCGTTCCGGCTCGGCAAATCGATTGTCGAGCTGCGCGCGCGCCGCTAACCTCTTCCGGCACGCTCAGGGATTTGCCATGCGAACATTCGACGAGATCCACGCCATCGCCGCAGACCGCCACGGCGGCGCAAAGGCGCTGGAGGCGAAACTCACCAGACCCGGCCCCGATGCCACCGCCCTGCCCGAAGACCGCTGGCTGGCAACCATGACCAAATGCATCTTCCAGGCGGGCTTCAACTGGCAGGTGATCGAGGCCAAGTGGGACGGGTTTGAGGAGGTCTTTCACCGGTTCGACCCCGGCTCTTGCGCCTTTATGGCTGAAGAGGAATTCGACCGGATCCTGCAGGATACCCGGGTGGTCAGGAACGGCGCCAAACTGGCCAGCGTGCGCGAAAACGCCGCCTTCCTGATGGACCTGCGCGCGGACGGCGGTGCGGGCCAGGTTCTGGGCGGCTGGCCCTCCACCGATTACACCGGCCTGCTGGAGATGCTCCGGAAACGCGGCTGCCGGCTGGGCGGCAGCACCGGCCAATACGCCATGCGCTTTGCCGGCCGCGACAGTTTCATCCTGTCCCAGGACGTCACCGCCCGGCTGATCGCCGAAGGGGTGATCGGAAAACCCGCCGCCTCCAAGACTGCGATGAAAGCGGTGCAGGCCGCCTTCAACACCTGGATGGAACAATCGGGCCGCACATTGACTGACATCAGCCGCGTGCTGGCGATGAGCTGCTGACCGGATGGCCGCGACCGGATGATCCGCTTTCTGCTTCTTGCCCTTCTGGCTGTCTCCGCCTGCGGCCGCCCGCTGACGGACACGGAACGCGCCTATCTGGCCGGGCTGCACGGCTCCAGCCTGGACGCCGGCAAGCTCCGCATCGTGAAGGGCGCGCCGGTTGCCGCCATCACCTTCCGCCGCTCACAGCGCCCGCGCGTCACCTGCCGCGAGCGCATCCTGCCGCCGGTCACCGACGAGGTCGTCACCTCCTCCCCCGCCGCGGTTGCGCTGTTCAACCGGATCTTTTTCGTCCGGGACTGGTACAGCGACGACTACCTGCCGGACTACCCGGACAAGCTGCACCTGGTCGAGGCGATGCTGCTGGCGCATGAGGCGACCCATGTCTGGCAGTGGCAGAACCGCAGGCAAACCGGCTACCACCCGCTGCGCGCCGCCGCCGAGCATGGCGGCCGCCGCGATCCCTACCTGTTCGACCTGGAGGGGGAGCCGGATTTCCTCACCTATGGTTTTGAGCAGCAAGGCGCCATCATCGAGGAATACGTCTGCTGCCGCGCCCTGGCGCCGCAGGCGGCACGGACCCGCCGGCTGCACGGGATGCTGGCGGCGGCAATGCCCGTCAGCGCCCTGCCGCAAAGCCGCGAAAGCGATGTCTACCTGCCCTGGAAAGACGCCGGATTGCGCGGCATCTGCGACTGACCCTGCGTTTCCCGGCGCTGCGAGCGGTTGCGGAAACCAGGTATGGAAAGCCGATTCTTCCGGGCCGGGTTTCACACCGGAGTCCGGCGCCGCAACGTCGCAGTTGTCCCCGCAGGCCGATTGTGTCCAGAACGGTCCTGCAACCACGAAAGGCACAGGCCCTTGACTCAATACGCCCTCATCATGCTGGCCGCGGGCCTTGGCATTCCGGTTCTGGCCGCCCTGAATGCGGCCCTGGGCAAGCTGATCGGCTCTCCCGCCTCAGCCGCTGTGGTGCTGTTCCTGATCGCGCTGGTTTCGACCCTTATCTATTGCCTGATCGCCGGACCGCAGGCCCTGTCGAAAATCCCGGCGGCACCGAAACACTTGCTGCTGGCGGGTGTGCTGGTGGCCTTCTACGTGCTGTCCATCACCTATGTGGCGCCGCATTTCGGGGTCGGCAACGCGGTGTTCTTTGTGCTGATCGGCCAGCTGATCTCAGCGGCGGCCATTGACCACTTCGGACTGTTCGGCGCCCGGATCAGCCCCCTGACCCTGACCCGCACAGCCGGTATTTCAGTGATGGCGCTGGGGGTCTGGATCACCCAGATGGCGTGACCGGGGGGCGGGCAATGCGGAAACATCCGGTGTTTCAGCAGCGGCAGCCCGCCGCCTGCCCTTACCCCTTCTTGCCGGCGATCCGGATTGTGCCTTCCACCTGCGCGCCGCTTTCGGTGGCCATGCTGTGGGCAGACACATCCGCCTTTACCTGCGAGCTGGCCGCCAGCCGCAGGTCCTCGCACTCGATCTTGCCGCTGTAGATGCCTTCAACGGTCACCGACTTCGCGCTCAGGGCGCCGTCAACCGTGCCGCCCGCATGCACCGTGACCGCCTGCGCCGACAGATCGCCGATCACCCGCCCGCGGACTTCGACACTGCCTTTGCTGGAGGTGATATTGCCCTCAATAGTCACATCTTTTTCGATTACCGAATTCACCACGTCTCAGCCCTTTCTGCGCATCCCCGGTCAGCCTATCCTGAAAGGCCCGGTTTGAACACCTGATAGCAAACCGCCGCTCCCGGCCATAGTCCTGCCCTGGGGCTCCCGGCAAGGTTCCGCTGGCGCCGCGCGCAGTCCGCCCCTGGCGCCCGCCTTCACCTTTCCCCAAATACTCCCGCCGGAGGCCCTGCGCCGCCAAGGCGCAGTTTGCTCAGACCGGCACCAGCAGACCGTCCTGCAGTTTCACCTGCCGGTCCATGCGCGCGGCCAATTCCAGGTTGTGGGTGGCAATCAGCGCCGACATGCCGGTGCCGCGCACCAGCTCCATCAGCGCAGCAAACACCTGGTCCGCGGTGCCGGGATCAAGGTTCCCCGTCGGTTCATCCGCCAGCAGCACCCGCGGTGCATTGGCCAGCGCCCGGCAAAAGGCAACCCGCTGCTGCTCGCCGCCCGACAGTGCCGCCGGGCGGTGACCGGCCCGGCCCGCAAGGCCGACAGCGGCCAAAAGATCCGTTGCCCGCGCCGCGGCGGCCTTCTGCGCCGCGCCATTGGCCAGCTGCGGCAGCACGATGTTTTCCAGCGCGGTGAACTCCGGCAGCAGATGGTGGAACTGATAGACAAAACCCACTTCCTGCCTGCGCACGCGGGTGCGGCGGCGGTCGCCCTTGCGGGTCACGTCCTCGCCCGCAACCCGCACTTCGCCCGCGTCCGGCGTGTCGAGCAGGCCCGCGATATGCAGCAGTGTCGATTTACCGGCACCGGAGGGCGCCACCAGCGCCACCACCTCGCCCGCCTGCAAGGCCAGATCGGCGCCGCGCAGAACTTCGACCTGACCGGGCGTGCCCTGCAGATAGGATTTGCTGATCCCGGTCAGCTCCAGCGTCGGTTCACTCATAGCGCAGCGCCTCCACCGGGTTCAGCCGCGCCGCGCGGCGGGCCGGGAAAATGGTCACAAAGAACGACAGCCCCAGCGACAGGGCAACGGCCGACAGCACATCGCCCGCACGCAGCTCGGCCGGCAGCGCATAGATGCCGCGGATCGACGGATCCCAGACCCCGCCGCCCATCAGGTAGTTCACAAAAGAGAAGATCGGATCGATATAAAGCGCAAACAGGCAGCCCAGCAGCACGCCGAACAGCGTGCCCAGCACCCCGGTAAAGGCGCCGCAGATGAAGAACACCCGCATGACGGAGCCTTCGCTGAGACCGATGGTGCGCAGGATGCCGATGTCGCGGCCCTTGTTCTTGACCAGCATGATCAGGCCCGAGACGATGTTCATCGCCGCGATCAGCACCAGGATCGACAGGATGATGAACATCACGTTGTCCTCGACCTCCAAGGCCCGCAGGAACCCGCCCGAGGCATCGCGCCAGGTCCACACCCCCGCGGTGCCGCCTGCCGCCGCCAGGATCGCGGCCGCGATCGCATCGACGTCTTCCGGCTCCTCGACCATCACCTCGATCTCATCCGCCGCGCCTTCGCGGTTGAAGAAGCTCTGCGCCTCGGCAAACGGCAGGTAGACGCGGGTGCGGTCGATGTCCCAGCGCCCGGCGGTGAAGATATACACCACCTCATAGGCATTGACCCGCGGGCTGGTGCCAAAGGCGGTCTTGACCCCGTTGGGCGAGATCAGCTTGATCTTGCCGCCCAGGCCCACCCCCAGTTCGCGCGCCACCCCCGAGCCGATGGCGATGCCGTCTTCAAACCGCGCCAGATCGCCCAGCGCCTCCTCGCTTTGGGCCACACCGGGAATGCCCTTGATGTCCGCAGCCGAAATCCCGAACACCTCGACACCTGCGTTGCGCTGGCGCAGGTTCGCCATCACCTGGCCTTTGACCAGCGGCGCTGCACGGGTGACGCCGGGGACAGCGGCCACCGTTTCAGCAAGCGCCTCATAATCCGTCAGCGAGCGGTCCAGCACCCCGGCCTCGGTCACCTCGCCATAAGAATACAGCGTCACATGCGCGTTGGCGCCCAGGATGGTGCCGACAAACTCCGAGCGGAAGCCCGACCGCACCGCCAGCGTTGCAATCAGCGCAAACACCGCAAGCGTAATGCCGATCAAGCTGATCCAGGTCATCACGCTGACCCCGCCCTCGGCCTTGCGGGCGCGCAAGTACCGCCAGGCGATGATCCATTCGAAACGTGAAAACGGCGGAGGTGTCGTGGCCATATGCGGTCCTGCCCGGGAAATTTGCCTGCAACCTGTGCTGCCCGGCGCGCGGGGTCAAGATGTGGTTGCAGATCGGCCGGATAATCCGCCAGCCACGGCAGAAAGCGGCCACCGCAGCCCAGCCAAATCTTCTGCGAAAAAGATTTGCCAAGCGTTTTCCTGAAAACTCTTGCCCCCGGACATGCAAACAAGGGCGCGAAGCCGCGCCCTTGTTCCTGCAATCATTTCAAGCGGGTGACCGGCGCTCAGAAGCCGCGGCCGGTCGGATGCTTGGCATAGACCGCGGCCACCTTCTTCACCGCCTCTTCCGGGCTCAGCTCCTCGCTCTCGCCGCTGCGGCGCGAGGTCAGCTCCACCACGCCGTTCTTCAGCCCGCGCGGGCCGACCGTGATGCGCCACGGCAGGCCGATCAGGTCCATGGTGGCAAACTTGCCGCCTGCCCGTTCCTTGCGGTCATCATAAAGCGGGTCCAGCCCGGCCGCCGTCAGCGCCGCATAAAGCTGGTTGCAGGCGGCGTCCGCCTCGTCGTCGCCCTGCTTGAGGTTGACGATACCGCAATGGAACGGCGTCACGCCCTCGGGCCAGATGATGCCCTTGTCGTCATGGCTGGCCTCGATGATCGCCCCCAAAAGGCGCGACACGCCAATGCCGTGGCTGCCCATGTGGACCGGCACCGGTTTGCCATCCGGTCCCTGCACAGTGGCGCCCATCGCCTCGGAATATTTGGTGCCGAAATAGAAGATCTGCCCCACTTCGATGCCACGCGCCACCCGGCGGCGCTCCTCGGGGATCTGATTGAACAGGGCTTCGTCGTGGGTCTCGTCGGTGCGGGCATATTTCGAGGTGAACTCCTCCAGCACGCCCTGGCACTGCGCGACGCTGTCATAGTCGATTTCGCGGTCGCCAAAGGTCAGATCGGTGACGGCGCTGTCATAGAACACTTCCGACTCGCCGGTGTCGGCCAGCACCAGGAATTCATGGGTGTCATCGCCGCCGATAGGTCCGGAATCGGCGCGCATCGGGATCGCCTGCAGCCCCATCCGCTCATAGGTGCGCAGGTAGCTGACCAGATGGCGGTTGTAGGCGTGCAGCGCGTCTTCCTTGGTCAGGTCGAAGTTGTAGCCGTCCTTCATATAGAATTCACGGCCGCGCATCACGCCGAACCGCGGCCGGATCTCGTCGCGGAATTTCCACTGGATCTGATACATCGTCAGCGGCAGGTCCTTGTAGCTGCTGACATGGGCGCGGAAGATGTCGGTGATCAGCTCTTCGGCGGTCGGGGTGAACAGCATATCGCGGTCATGCCGGTCCTTCATCCGCAGCATTTCCTGGCCATAAGCCTCGTAACGGCCCGACTCGCGCCACAGGTCGGCGGACTGCATGGTCGGCATCTGCATCGGGATGTGGCCGGCGCGGATCTGCTCGTCATGGACGATGCTTTCGATCTTTTTCAAGACTTTGAAGCCAAGCGGCAGCCAGGAATAGATCCCGGCGGAGGATTGCTTGATCATCCCGGCGCGCAGCATCAGCCGGTGGCTGACGATCTGGGCTTCCGAGGGGTTTTCCTTCAGAACCGGCAGGAAATAGCGGGACAGGCGCATCTTGGCTCCATCAATGATGTGTGGTCGGGGTCCCGCCCGGTTTAGTGGCTGTGAGGGATGCGGGCAAGGGGATGTTCTTTTCCTGATAAAAAGCCCCTGCTTGGGAAGCCAACCATCGGGAAGGACAGACGGGCGGAGCCCTTCGCTGAGGCCGGTGCCTTGGAAGGTCACGCTGGCGGTGTACCCATTGGGGCGTGCGGCGTCAGCCGCACACCCCGCGCCTGACTTCCCCCCGGGAGTTCGAACTGGTCCGCGCAGCGGCAAACGCTCCGGGGGAGCGTTTGAGGTTCGGACGGGCGGAGCCCCTCGCACCTAACCGTGCAAGTCAAAGAGCGGCGTTGGCAGGATTTCTCCGGGGGCGTGGCGCGCAGCGGCACGGCCCGCGCCTGACCTTCCCCCCGGGAAGGCGCTTCACGCCTCCCCAAGGTCAGGCACGGGCCTTGTGTTGGGCAGCATGCCCGATCGCAGCAAAAAAACACGGGCGCCGGAGCGCCCGCAGTTCTATCACGTCAATCACGCGGTCTTCCGGGTTGAACTACATCTTCGCCCGCTCGGCCCGCAGCGCCAGCCACAGGCAGTAGCACATGATCAGCACCACCAGCGTGAACGGGATGCCGGTTGACACCGCCGCCCCCTGCAGCGCAGACAACCCGCCGCCCAGCAGCAGCGCAATCGCCACCAGACCTTCGAGCGTGCACCAGAACACCCGCTGGATCACCGGTGCATCCATCTTGCCGCCCGCGGTGATGGTGTCGATCACCAGCGAGCCGGAATCGGACGAGGTCACAAAGAAGATCACAATCAGCACCAGCGACACTGGCGCCACGATCGAATAGAGCGGCAGCTCCTTCAGGAAGCCGAACAGCGCGCCTTCGGGCTTGTAGCTGTCGATCACCGTCGCCTTGACGCCCTCGGCGCCGCCGGCATTCAGCATATCGATGGCACCGCCGCCAAAGGTCGACATCCACAGCGCGCAGACCGCAGTGGGCGCAATCAGCGCGCAGAGCACAAATTCACGCACCGTGCGGCCCTTGGAAATGCGGGCGATGAACATGCCGACAAAGGGCGACCAGGCAATCCACCAGGCCCAGTAGAAGGTGGTCCAGCCGTGGAAATAACTGGTGTCCTCGCGCCCGAACGGGTTCGACAGTTCCGGCAGCAGCATCACGTAATCCGCCATCACGCTGAAATAACGGGTGATGGCCGACACAACACCGGTGGCCAGAATCACAAAGATGAACAGCGCCACCGCCATCACCATGTTGATCTCCGACAGCCGTTTGACGCCGGCATCCATGCCCAGCAGCACCGAGCCCAGCGCAATCGCAGTGATGCCGATGATCAAAAGCACAACCACCGTCGGGGACGGTTCGATGCCAAAGACCTCGTACAACCCGGCCGCCACCTGCTGCGCCCCCAGGCCCAGCGAGGTGGTCAGCCCGAACAGGGTGGCAAACACCGCCAGCGTGTCGATCGCGTGGCCCCACCAGCCCCAGACCCGTTCGCCCAGGATCGGGTAAAAGGCCGAGCGCAGGGTCAGCGGCAGGCCAAGGTTGTAGCAGAAGATCGCCAGCGACAGGCCAACTGCGGCATAGACCGCCCAGCCCTCCAGACCCCAATGGTGGATGGTGCCGACAATGCCGATGTATTCATTGCCCGGCTGGGTGATGTCGATGTTCAGGGGCCGGGCTGCCCCGCCTTCGGAGAAGTTGTAATAGACCGGTTCAAGCACACCGAAGAACAGCAGGCCGATGCCGATGCCGGCCGCGAACATCATCGCAATCCACCCGGCATAGGAATAATCCGGCGTCGCATCCTTGCCGCCGATCCGGACCGCGCCGACCGGCAGAACGATCAACGCCAGGCAGAACAGGGTGATCGCATCCACCGACAGCACCAGGAACCAATCAAAGGTGCTGGTGAGCCAGGGCCGGAGCCAGCCGAAAAAGACCGCTGCAGCCTCCTGATTGGCGAGCGCAATCAGCACAAACGCCGCGATCAGAACGCTGGAAATCAAAAAGACCGGATTATGGATATCGAGGCCGAACGGCCGGATGTTGTCCTGGCCAAGCTCATGTTCTGTCTCGAAGTCCCAGACCCTCGGATCGGGATCGAGCATTTTCTTTGCCTTTGGCATGACGCCTTCCCTTTTTCTCGTGGACGATTTGCCAAGTGTCGCATTAAATTCAGAAATCGCCTAATCCGGTATTCAGGCCTGCTGCTGCGGCAGGCCGCAGATCGCGCAAAAGGCCGCCGCCGCGCGCCTGCGGCGATGCCGCTTTCGGCCCGTCCTGAGGCAAGTGAACGTGAACCGCCGTTCAAGAGTCGAAACTGATACCGGAACCATCGCCCTCAGCTGCGGCAAGGGCGGCACAGACCTGGCCAGAACCAAGGGATTGCCCCGCAAGGGGCGGGAAGCCTTCAGCAGTTGCCCCCCAGTTGCCCCCCGGTTGCCCCCGGCCTTTTCCGCCTTATCCCCGGCTTGCCCACAGGCGATTTGCCCGCAGCCCTTGCAAGCGCCTGCCCCTTCAGGGAAGACTACCCGTCAAGATCCTGAACCAAACGGATAAAGGGCGGCTTGTCTGACCATGGCGCTACCAGCACAGAAACAGTTCAAATACTGGGGCATCGCCGCAGTGGTGTTTGCCGTGGTGATGTGGGCGCTTGGCGGTGTGCTGATGCCCTTCATCCTGGGCGCGGCGATTGCCTATATGATCGACCCGATTGCCGACCGGCTGGAGGCCTGGGGGCTGAGCCGCACTGCGGCCACCGCCCTCATCACGGTCGGCGCGCTGCTGGTGTTCCTGCTGCTGCTGGTGCTGGTTGTGCCGGCGCTGGTGTCGCAGATGATCGACCTGGCACAGGTGCTGCCGCAACTGATGCGCGATCTGCGCAGCTTCGCCTCCGAGCATTTCCCCTCGATCTTTGAGGAGAACAGCCGCATCCATCAGGCGGTCACCGCCTTCCTGCAGACAATGCAATCACGGGCGGTCGAGGTGCTGCAGTCGGTCGCGGGGTCGGCGGTGTCATTGCTGAACGTGGTGATTCTGCTGGTCATCGTGCCGGTGGTGGCGGTCTATCTGCTGCTCGATTGGGACCGCATGGTCGCCCGCATTGACGAGCTGCTGCCGCGCGACCATCAGCCGGTGATCCGCCACCTGGCCCGCGAGATCGACACGGTGATGGCCTCGTTCATCCGCGGCATGGGCACCGTCTGCCTGATCCTCGGCACCTATTACGCCGTTGCGCTGATGCTGGTGGGGCTGAATTTCGGCCTCGCTGTCGGCTTTATCGCCGGGCTGGTCACTTTCATCCCCTATCTCGGCGCCCTGATCGGCGGCGCGCTGGCGATTGGCCTGGCGCTGTTCCAGTTCTGGGGCGACTGGCTGTCGATCGGGATGGTCGCCGTCATCTTTGCCGTCGGCCAGGTCGCCGAGGGCAATTTCCTGACCCCCAAGCTGGTCGGCGGCTCGGTCGGTCTGCACCCGGTGTGGCTGCTGCTGGCGCTGTCGGTGTTCGGCGCCCTGTTCGGCTTTGTCGGCATGCTGGTGGCTGTTCCTGTCGCCGCCGCGCTGGGGGTCGTCGCCCGGTTCCTGACCGGGCAGTATCTGCACAGCCGCCTCTATCAGGGGCAAAGCCACCGGGACGCAGGGGCGGAATAAGTCACATGGCACAACAGCTGAGCTTTGACCTCCCGGCGAAACCTGCGCTGGGGCGGGAGGATTTCTTTGTCGCCCCGTCCAATGCGATGGCGGTGGCGCTTCTGGACCCGCATTTTGCCTGGCCCAGCGGCAAGCTGGTGCTGACCGGCCCCAAGGGCGCCGGCAAGACCCATCTGGCGCATGTCTGGGCCAGCCAGTCGGGCGCGCGGATCCTGGCGGCCGCAGCGCTGACCGCCGAGGCGGTGCCGGGACTGGCGCAGGGCCCCGTGGTGGTCGAGGACGTGCCGCAGACCGCCGGCCGCACCGAACAGCAGAACGCCCTGTTCCATCTGCACAATATGGTGCTGGCAAACGGCCATTCGCTGGTGATGACCGGCCGCGGCGCGCCGAACCTGTGGGGGCTGTCGCTGCCCGATCTGCAAAGCCGGGTGCAGGCCGCCACCCACGCCGAACTGCAGCCGCCGGACGACCAGCTGCTGGCGGTGGTGCTGGCGAAACTGTTCAACGACCGTCAGATCACCCCGAAGCCGGACGTGATTCCCTATCTGGTCGCGCATATGGACCGTTCCTTTGCCGCCGCGGCGCGGATCGTCGGGCGGCTGGACCACCTGTCGCTGGCCGAAAAACGCAGCCTGTCAAGGCCGCTGGCGGTGCGGGCGCTGTCCGAGATCCGCCAGGAGGCCACGGAAAATGACGCATCCGCAAGCGGTTGACCGCTGCCTTGCCTTCGACCATCCTGACCGCGGATTGCCAGACGGAGCCCTCATGAACGTCACCCAGGACCCCGCCGCCGCCAAGACCGATTGGGGCCCCTTCGGCCGCCCGATCTTTAACGACCCCGGGGCCCGGGCGCTGTCGCGGGTGGGGGTGGTCGATGTCGGCTCCAACTCGGTCCGGCTGGTGGTGTTCGACGGCGCCGCCCGCAGCCCGGCCTATTTCTATAACGAAAAGGTCATGTGCGCACTGGGGGCCGGGCTGTCGGAGAGCGGCCGGCTGAACCCCGAGGGCCGGGTGCGGGCGCTGTCGGCGCTGCGCCGGTTCCAGCATCTGGCCAGGGGCATGGGCCTGCCGCCGCTGTCCGCCGTCGCCACCGCGGCGGTGCGCGATGCCGCGGACGGACCGGAGTTCTGCGCCGAGGTGCTGCGCGAGACCGGCCTGAAGGTCCATGTCATCGACGGCCGCGAGGAAGCCCGGCTGTCGGCGCAAGGCGTGCTTTTGGGCTGGCCCGGCGCCTATGGGCTGGTCTGCGATATCGGCGGCTCCTCGATGGAGCTGGCGGAGATCCAGGAGAACACCGTCGGGCGGCGGCTGACCTCGTCGCTGGGGCCGCTGAAGCTGCGCGACATCAAGGGCGGGCGCAAGGGCCGCAGGGCGCATATCCGGGAGGTGATCGAGCAGCTGAAAGGCGAAATGGGCCCGCAGCGCGACCGCCTGTTCCTGGTCGGCGGCAGCTGGCGGGCGATTGCCCGGATCGACATGCACCGGCGCGGCTATCCGCTGAAGGTGCTGCATGAATACCGGATGACGGCCAGGGACGTGCGCGAAACCGCGCGCTACATCGAGACCCGCAATCTGGACAAGCTGCGCGACGCCTGCGGCATCTCCTCCAGCCGGATGTCGCTGGTGCCCTATGCGATCGATGTGCTGACCCGGCTGGTCAAGACCTTCAAGCCCAAGGATATCGCGGTGTCCAGCTATGGCATCCGCGAGGGCCTGCTGTACGAGCAGATGCCGCAGCGCCTGCGCGCCCGCGATCCGCTGATCGAGGCCTCGCGCTTTGCCGAGGCCAAGGATGCCCGCGTGCCCGGCTTCGGCGGCACCCTCTATGACTTCGTGATCCCGCTGTTCAGCGGTGCCCGGCTTGCCAAGCGGCGGCTGGTCAAGGCGGCCTGCCTGCTGCATGACGTCAGCTGGCGCGCCCATCCCGACTACCGCGCCGAGGTCTGTTTCGACAATGCCACCCGCGCCAACCTGGGCGGGCTGAAACATTCCGAGCGGGTGTTCCTGGGGCTGGCGCTGCTGCACCGCTACAGCAACAAGCGGCAGGGCAGCGCCTTTGAGAACCTCTATGCGCTGCTGGATGTGAAAGGCCAGCACGAGGCCGAGGTGCTGGGCAAGGCGATGCGGTTCGGCGCCATGCTGATGCTGACCAGCAGCGGCGATATCGGCTCCCTGCGCTGGCAGCCGCGCAAGCGGGTTCTGCATGCCGAACTGCCGGATGCGGCCCGGCCGCTGTACGGCGAAGTGGCTGCAGCCAGGCTGCAGGCTCTGGGCAAGGCACTGGAGGCTGAGATCGTCCTGACCTTCAACAAGCCCGCGCCGCCGCCTGACGCCGAATGACCGGGCCTGCGGGCGTCAGATTTCGGTGACGCCTTCCTCATCCCCCTGATCCTTGTCCGCGGGCGCATTGTCCTTGGGCTTTTTGCGGATGATGATATCGCCGTTGGGCAGGATCTCGGGCAGCTCATAGGCGCTCCAGTCCTCCACCTGCTTGGCAATGTCCGCCAGGGCCGGTCCCATTTCGGCCAGGAAAGCGCCCATCGAGGGGCCGATCTCCTCCATCATGCCTTGCAGGTCTTCCAGGGCCGGCGCCATTTCCTCGCGCAGCCCCTCCCAGAACAGCTCCGCCCCGCGTTCCATCAGCGAGGGCGCATCGCCCTCCTCACCCGCTTCCTGGGCGGCAAGCGGAGCGGACATCAGGGCGGTCAGGGCGGCGGGCAAAAGGATCTGTTTCATGAGGGGTAATATAGGGACAGGCTGACGGCAGGAACAGGGGGCCGCGCCAAGGAGATACGAAGCGCAGTCACAGCAACACAGGCCGCTGCCCGGCAGCCCCCCGGCACCATCCGGCCCGGGGGCGCAGGCTGCAAATGTCTGTTGCGCGCAAATGGCCCGGTCACAAAGCTGTTGCCGCTACGGCGGCGCGGCGACTACGCTGCCCCTTGCAAACCTCTGCCGGGGATCGTCAGGTCAGGAGGCTCGTCACGATGAATACGCCAAAGACAGATGCCAAGGCAGCACCTGCTGCCAAGAAAGACGACAGTAAGAAACTGACGGATCAGCTTGCCAAGGAAGTAAGCGAGCGCGCCGGCAAACTGGTTCCGAAAATAAATGCGGCCTTCACAAAAGCCAGAACCGAGGCGGTGAAACAAGCCAAGGCCGAGCTGGAGAAAAAGGCGAAGAAGGAGGCCAAAGGCGGCAAACCCGATGCAAAGGAGCTGGCCAAGAAAAAAAGCGAGCTGGAAAAACGGATTCCAAGCTTTAGCGCGGCCATCAGCGACACCATCGAAAGCAGCGGCCTGCGCACAGCGGACGAGCAAGCCTATTACGCGATAAAAGGCTGGTCCAGCACCTGCTCCTCTGCCCATATGCGGCGGGCGGCAATCCATGTTCCGGTCACGGCCGTCCGGGCCGGCAAATCCAAGGTCATCCCGCACAAGAAAACCAACCTGCTGACCTATTTTCCGTCCAAGTATTCCCATGCCGACCACCTCGACGAAAAGAAGGAAGTCTGGGCCATCATGTCCTATGCGGATTTTGCCAAAGCATGGGCCGATGCCGTCAAGGGCGCCAAACTGGCAAACTGGGGCGGCAAGAAGCCGGATCTGGCTCCGGATGATCCCTGGCATGTGGAACTGCCGCGCAAGGCCGTGAAAGGCGGAGCAGACAAGGCGGATGTCGTCAAGAAAACGCGGCCCGGACGCAGCGATAAAGAGGTCAATGCCTGCGTGGAAAACTACGCCGAATACATCGCTTTGACGGATGAGCTGCCGAAAGGCAAAAAGCTGAAACGGAACGCGGAAATCGAGAAGAATTACAAGTCGCTCTTCGACAAGAAATTCAAGGCTGCCAAGGCCAAGGTCGACGCCGAACGCAAGAAGGCAAAGGAACAGGCCGAAAAGGCAGCCAAAGCCGAGGCCAAGGAAAAGGACAAGAAGGCCGACCCCAAGGCGGTAAAGGCCAAGACCGACGAAGCAACAAAGAAGCTGAACGATGATCTGGAAAAGCGGGCGAAAAAGCTGGTCAACAAAATGAACCCTGATCCAAGCCGGTTCAAGCTGGAAAAATAACCCGGCCGCCTTTGTGACCTTGGAGTGGCGGCCGTCCGGGGGCCACACTGCTATCCGGCACTTGCGTCAATTGGGCCTGGCCATGGCTGCACCGCAGGCAGCGACTCAGGCCAGGTCAATATCCAGCGTCACCGGGAAATGGTCCGAGGCGTCGAGCAGCGCCTGCCGCATCTCGTCATCGCCATAGCATTCCGCATCCTCGAACGGGTGCCAGATCCGCCACTTGGGGGCGAACCCCATCAGGCTGTGCGAGATCATCACATAATCCAGCAGTGCCGTAAAATACCGTTTGGTCTCAGCGTTGTAGAACCGCGAGCTACTGGGCAGCGAGGTGGCGCGCGGCGGCAGAAGGCATTGCGCGTGGGGGTCATTCAGCAAATCGCCCATCACGATTTCGACCGAAGACTGACCAAAGAGTTTTTCGTAGGCGTCCGAACCGGGGCCATCATTGAGATCGCCCATCACGATCACATGCTCACCTGCGGCCACATGTTCCGCGGCCCGCCGGTGGAGCCAATTCGCCTGCGCCAGCTGCTTGCGCTGATTGGCAATGGCGAGGGCAGTGATGTCCTTGGGCATTCTGGCCCCATGCGGCGCCTTGGACTTCAGATGCGCGCCAATCATCCGCAGCGCGGTGCCGCCCCGGGTGGTGACCGCCAGTTCCAGCGGCGGTTTGGAGAACTCCGCCTTGTCCAGCCGTTCATCAACATCGAGGTCGATCTCGAACACGCCGTTAAACAGCGGGGCGGTCTCGCTGGCGCGGGCATCATGCACCGCGTCCAGCGCATCGGGATCATAAAGAAGCGCGATTTCCTGGTGGGTGTCGTTCGGAAATCCGCTGACCGCCTCGCGCGCGCGCAGGCCCGCCTCGGCAGCGAAATTCTCCAGCGCGCGGGTGCTGCGCTGGGTCCGGCCGGTGTTGGGGGCCTCGATCACCATGATGGCGTCGGCGTCGATGCGCTGCAGCACATGGGCGATGGCCCGCCCCTGCGTGTAGCGGTCAACGCCGTAAACGCCGGACGGCTTGCCATCCAGCATCAGCCGGTCGTTCTTGTCGAACAGATCGGCGAACCATTCGATATTATAGGTTGCGATCCGCATTGCCGCAGCACCCGCTGATCTCGTCCCAGGCGCGGTTGATGTCGATCATCCGCTTTTCCGCCAGCCGCACTGCCTCCTCCGGGACGCCGCGGGCGATCATCGCATCCGGGTGGGTGTCGCGCACCAGCTTGCGCCAATGCATGCGGATCTCCTCCCTGGACATCTGCGGCGAGACGCCCAGCACGGTATAGGGATCCTTGGGCGCATCCGGCACAAACCGGGCCCGCAGCGCCTGGAACTGCTGCGGGGTCTGGCCGAAGATGCGGCTTACTTCCTCGAGGAATTCATTCTCGCCGGGGTGATAGAACCCATCCGCCATGGCGATGTGGAACAGCCCCTCCATCAGGTCGCACAGCGTGGTGGGATCATCGGCAAACATGCTGTGGATGCGGCGGGCGTATTCCTGGTAGCCGGCCACATCGGTGCGCGCCATGTCAAAGACGCGGGCGGCGCCGGTTTCATCATCGCGGGCGATCTGAAACACTTCGCGAAAGGCGGTGACCTCGTCGCGGGTGACCTGGCCGTCGGCCTTGGCCATCTTGGCGCCAAGCGCGATCACGGCAATGGCAAAGGCCACGGTGCGTTCGGGCGGCGCGCGCAGGCGGTCGAAAACTTCGGACAGGCTTTCGCCTGCGGCAAGTGCGGCCAGCGCGTCGGATATGCGGGTCCAGAGTGACATGCTGCCAGCCTATGCGTCTTTGCCGGGGTTGTCAGGGGCGGGAATACCGGGTGTCAGGATTTTCTGCATGAAAACAGTGTCGAGCCAGCGTCCCTGCTTGCAGCCCAGCTCCGGCATCCGGGCGGTTTCCAGGTATCCCAAGGCGGCGTGAAAACCGATTGCCGCGGGGTTGGCACTGCTGACACTGGCGATCAGCACATGAATGCCCGCCTGTTCCGCCTTGGCCTCCAAAGCCTGCATCAAGGCGCGGCCCGCCCCCTGCGCTTGCGCTTCGGGCAGCAGGTGGATCGTATGCTCCGCCGTGCAGCGGTAGCCGGGACCGGAGCGGAACGGAAAGAAATGCGCGTGGCCAAGGATCCTGCCGTCCTGTTCCGCCACCAGATAGGCGCCGTTGCCGGCCTCGATCTGGTGGCGGACATCTTCGGGCGATTTTTCAATGCTGTTGAAGGTGGCCAGCGTGTCGCGGATCACCCAATTGGCGATGGCGCAGACGGCTTCGGCATCATCCGGGCAGGCAGAGCGGATTTTCACCGCAGCACCCTTGGCCCATGCGGGGTGGCGAATTCGGCCATCATCGCGGGCGCCCCCGGCTCCACTGCGACGCGCGGGTCTGCAAGGATCCGGTCCAGCGCGGCTTGCAGCTCTGCCGCCTCCGGGTGGCTGAGGATCAGGCGGGTCAGGCTGCAGCCCGATTGCGGCAGCTTGCCCGCAGGCGGCTCGGCCTGCCACTGCAGCACCGCAGGGAAGAGATTGTCATAGGGGAGCAGCCCGTCCGCCGGCACCGTCATCAGCCATTTGAGGGAGCCGCGCTGCATCGCCACATGGCGCTGCGCATGCGGCGGCAGCAGCGGTTTTTCGGCCTCCAGATCTTCGCTGCGCAGGATCCAGTTGCTGAGCCGCGCGGGGCCGGTGAACCGGTCGAGGTTGAACCAGCGCGGCTGCTCCTGCGGCTGCTGCTCCGGGTCGATGGCGATGGCCTCAAGATACAGCCCGTCCGCCAGCCCGATCAGCCGGTTACGGGTGCCATAGCGCGCATGGGCGCCGCCGGGGCCAAGGGCGATGCCCAGGGCCTCCTCCAGATGCGCCGCGGCCTCTGCCAGCGTTGTGCCTGCCACGGCCAGGTGGTCGAGTATCATATGCGCGCCCTCCGCTTTTGCGGCTGAGACTAACGGTGCGGCGGCAGGGTTCAAGGCGGGATTTTGGGCCGGGCGGGCGCGCGGCGGTTGCGGCGTGTTCCGGGCAGCATAGTTTCAGAACCAGACCGCCACCGCCCAGACACCCGCAATCACCGTCGGGTAAAACGTCCCGGCAAAGCCCAGCCCCCTGAGCGGCGGCGACAGGTGATAGCCGGCCCAGAACAGCATGCGCATCAGCGCAAAAGACAAGCCAAGGGCAAGAACCACCGCGCCGCCCAGTGCCGCGGCGGCGAAGGGCCAGACCGCAAGCGCCAGCACCAGCTGCTCGGCGGTGTTGGTCAGCACCCGCTGGTCGATCCCGGCCGGCGAGCCGGGAGCAAAGGGGGCCCCGTCGATGATCGTATCGTCAAAGAACCGCCGCTGCGCGATGCGGCCGATGATCAAGGCGTGGATCAGACCCGGCGCAAGGAAGGCGCCGGGCAAGGCGATCGGGGCCGGGATATACGGCAGGCCGAGCCATTGCGGCAGGCCGGTCACCACGACGCCCCAAAGGGCGCCCAGGGCCATGCCGGTCAGGATCTGGGGACGTTTGGATCGCTGCATGGCGCCACTCAATCACCGCGCCGCCGGTTTGCCAAGATCCAGCGCCAGGCTGAACAGCCAAGCGGAAAGAGGCAGCGGGTTCTGAAAACAAATCTCCGGACCGGAGCGCTCCCGCCCGCTGGCGGCCGTGCCTTTGGCACATCCGCACCGGTTGGGCGCGGCATCGCGCGCCGCTGGCGCGCGATGCCGGCAGCCAGCCTGAAGGCTGGCTGCCAAGCCAAAAGCCGCCAAGGGGTCTGCCCCGAAGGGCAGGCACCTGCGGGTGCGGGAGTGCCCCCCCTTGCCCGCAAGCGCCAAACCTCTGGGTCAGGCCCGCGCTTCGCGGATCAGGCGCAGGATGTCCTGGGCGGCCTCGGGGATGTTGGTGCCGGGGCCGAAGATTGCTTTGACGCCCTTGGAATACAGGAACTCGTAATCCTGCTGCGGGATCACACCGCCGCAGATCACGATGATGTCGCCTGCGCCTTCGGCCTGCAGCGCCTCAACCAGCTGCGGTGCCAGCGTCTTGTGGCCTGCGGCCTGGCTGGAGATGCCGATCACATGCACGTCGTTGTCGATGGCGTCCTGCGCCGCCTCGGCCGGGGTCTGGAACAGCGGGCCGACGTCGACGTCAAAGCCGATGTCGGCAAAGGCGGTGGCAATCACCTTGGCGCCGCGGTCATGGCCGTCCTGGCCCATTTTCACCACCAGCAGGCGCGGGCGGCGGCCTTCTTCTTCGGCGAAATCCTCGATCGATTTCTGGATCGCGGCAAAGCCCTCGTCACCCTCGTATGCGGCACCATAGACGCCTGCCAGGGTCTTCACCTCGGCGCGGTGGCGGCCGAATTCCTTTTCCATCGCCATGGAGATCTCTCCGACTGAGGCCCGCGCGCGGGCGGCTTCGACTGCGGCTTCCAACAGGTTGCCGCTGCCCGCCTGGGCGCGGCGGGTCAGTTCATCCAACGCGGCCTGGCAGGCGGCCTCGTCGCGGGTCTCGCGCATCTTCTGCAGGCGGGCGATCTGGGCGTCGCGCACCGCGTGGTTATCGACATCCAGGATGTCGATCGGGTCTTCCTTGTCCTTGCGGTACTTGTTGACGCCGACCACCACCTCGTCGCCGCGGTCGATCATCGCCTGGCGGCGTGCGGCGCTTTCCTCGATGCGCAGCTTCGGCATGCCGCTCTCGACCGCCTTGGTCATGCCGCCCATCTCCTCGACCTCTTCGATCAGCGCCCAGGCTTGCTCGATCAGATCGTTGGTGAGGCTTTCGACATAGTAGGAGCCGGCCAGCGGGTCGACCACATTGGTGACGCCGGTTTCCTCCTGCAGCACCAGCTGGGTGTTGCGGGCAATCCGGGCGGAGAAGTCGGTGGGCAGCGCGATGGCCTCGTCCAGCGCGTTGGTGTGCAGGCTCTGGGTGCCGCCGAGCACCGCCGACATCGCCTCGTACGCGGTGCGGATCACGTTGTTGTAGGGGTCCTGCTCCTGCAAGCTGACGCCCGAAGTCTGGCAATGGGTGCGCAGCATCTTGGAGCGTTCGGACTTGGCGCCGAATTCAGTCATCACCCGGTGCCACAGGGTGCGGGCAGCGCGCAGCTTGGCGATTTCCATGAAGAAATTCATGCCGATCGCAAAGAAGAAGCTCAGACGCCCTGCGAATTTGTCCACGTCCATGCCCGCATCCAGCGCCGCGCGCACGTATTCGCGGCCGTCGGCGATGGTATAGGCCAGCTCCTGCACCAGGTTCGCGCCGGCCTCCTGCATGTGGTAGCCGGAGATCGAGATCGAGTTGAACTTGGGCATCTCGTTCGAGGTGTATTCAATGATGTCCGAGATGATCCGCATCGAGGGTTTCGGCGGATAGATATAGGTGTTGCGGACCATGAACTCCTTCAGGATGTCGTTCTGGATGGTGCCCGCCAGCAGGCTCTTGTCGTGGCCCTGTTCCTCGCCTGCAACGATGAAAGAGGCGAGCACCGGGATCACCGCGCCATTCATCGTCATCGAGACGGAGACCTTGTCCAGCGGGATGCCGTCGAACAGGATCTTCATATCCTCGACGCTGTCAATGGCAACGCCGGCCTTGCCGACATCGCCGACCACGCGCGGGTGGTCGCTGTCATAGCCGCGGTGGGTGGCCAGGTCGAAAGCAACCGAGACCCCCTGCTGGCCCGCGGCCAGGTTGCGGCGGTAGAAAGCGTTGCTTTCTTCGGCGGTGGAGAAGCCCGCGTACTGGCGGATGGTCCAGGGGCGGCCGGCGTACATGGTGGCCTTCACCCCGCGGGTGAAGGGGCCGACGCCGGGCAGCGTGCCCATATGGGGCAGGTCCCTGGTGTCGTCCTCGGTATAGAGCGGCTTGACCTCGATGCCTTCCAGCGTCTGCCAATTGAGGTCGTCAACCGCCCGTCCGCGCAGCTCTTTTTCAGCCAGAGCCCGCCATTCGTCTTTGTTTGTCATCAGGTCTTCCTCTTGTCAGGTCGATACGGGGCGGGTTCAGGCCCGCCGCCAGTTTATCCGGGTCTTGCACCAGCGTAGCGATGCCATCGGCACCGCCCGCCAGCCACATCATGTCGTCGGCATAAGCCTCGCGCAGCTGTGCGGTCTGCGCGTCGTCAAACGGGCGCCAGCGGCCGGAGCCGTCCGGCAACCGGGCCGCCACCGAGGGCGGCACGCCGGCCCGCAGGTCCTGCAGGCAGAGCGAGGCATTGAGACGCACCCTGGCGTGGGTGCGCGGCGCCTTTGCCCCGGTGAGGGCGGCCAGCTGCGCCTCGGGACGGGCGCCGAAGATTTCAAACGGCAGCACATGCAGGCGCGCATCGGGCACCGCGCAGGCGATATCGGTGATCACATCGCGCCAGCTGCGCGGCGCCTGCGCCAGCCGCTCCAGCTGCGCCGCAGCGGGCACCTGCTGGCTGCGGGCCACCGCATAGGCCAGCGCCGAGGCCCAATAGCTGTCCAGGCTGCGGATGCTGAGCGCCACATCTGTCACGGTGTTGCCGAAGGCCTGGGAGAACCGCGCCATCCGCTCCCCCGCCCCGCTGTAGAGATCGCCAAGCCGCAGATTGCCGCGGATCGACCCGATCATGTTCTCTTCGCTCACCAGCAGCTGATCCACGCCCTGGTCGCGGCACCCGGCGATCTGGATCTGCAGCCGCCCATGGGCACGCTGGGCCAGGTCGCGGCCGGTCACCCGTGCAGGCCCCGGCTGGATGCCGTGAAACAGGCCGCCGCGGGTGCGGAACGGACCCCAGAACCCGATGCCCGATTTGGCAAGCCCCTGCGCATTCTGACGCAGGTATTCCTGAAAAGATGTGGTTGCGCAGCGGTGCGCGCCGGTGTGAAGGATCACTTTCATCTTGTTTCGGGCCTCTTCTGGAGGGCCGCAGGCCGCAGCCCGGTCAAGGGGAATGGCACAATCATGGCCGGCAACCCCTCAGGATCCCGTTAACGATGATGTTTTTTGGCCAAGTTGCGGATTTCGCGGTCGCATTTGCCGCCGCGGCGCATATATTCAACGGGACAGGAGAGATCATGAGAGCATTCCTAACCGTTGTTTTGGCAGGTTTTCTTCCCCTTGCGGCCCTGGCGGCCGATGGCAGTGCGCCTGATTGGATCCAGCCCGGGTATGAGGTGGAACTGGAGGATTTCCAGTGGAAGCAGCGCCCTGTGGTGGTGTTTGCCGACAGCCCCGACGACCCGCGCTTCCACGAGCAGATGGAGCGGCTGATGCAGGGCGCCGAGGATCTGAAGACCCGCGATGTGGTGGTGCTGGTCGACACCGACCCGGCCGCAAAATCCGCGCTGCGCAAGAAGCTGCGGCCGCGCGGGTTCATGCTGGTTCTGGTCGGCAAGGACGGCGGTGTGAAGCTGCGCAAACCGCACCCGTGGACGGCGCGCGAATTGTCCCGCAGCATCGACAAATTCCCCGAACGGCTGCGCGAAGTCGAAGAGCGGCGCGGCGGCTGAGCAGGCCGGGCCGCGGTTGCTGTCAGCTGTTGCCGCGGACGTAGATCAGCGCCATCGCCTGTTTGTCGAGCACAACCATCGCACGGCTGTCCGGCACAAAGACGAGGTTGGACTGCGGATTGAGGATGGCCCGGTAGTAGACGCCCTTGACGATCTCGCTCATGCAGTTGACGCCGGCCAGGCCCGAATTCAGAATCCCGATGCCCTGCGGCAGATCCCGCGACATGATCGCCTCGGTCACCGCATTGGGCGATTTGCCGGCCACCCGGAACACAACCGGCTTGCCGTCTGCCAGCATCTTCATGCCGGTATTGACCGACCGCGCCCTGTCCAGCAGCGAGGTGATCCGCGGCCGGTCCGAAGTGTGGAACACCGCCGCGGTGCAGGTGGACGAGGATTGGAAAAAGAAGGTTTCGCCCAGTTCCGTCCAATCGGACAGCAGCAGGCGCACCTCCTCTTCCTTGTCGAGCGTGCAGCCCGTCAGCAGGAGAATGCCCGAGAGCAAACCGGTCATCAAACGGATCATGCGGCACCTTGAGGAAGTTCGACCCGGCCAGGATCGCAGAGAGTCCTGAAGATTTCGTGCACGCCGCAATAAAAACCGGGGCAGGCACGGCTACGGGGGCGGAAAAACCCGCCTGCCCGTCTGCATATGTGCCTGCCCCGTGATGCATTATTCGAATTCCATGATCACATCGTCGACCGCCAGGCTGTCGCCGGCACCCGCGTTGATCTTGGTCACCACGCCCTTTTTCTCGGCGCGCAGGATGTTTTCCATCTTCATCGCCTCGATGGTGCAGAGCGCCTGGCCCTCCTGGACCTCCTGCCCCGCTTCGACATCGACCTTCACGATCAGGCCGGGCATCGGGCACAGCAGCATCTTGGAGGTGTCGGGCGGCAGTTTTTCCGGCATCAGCTCTGCCAGTTCGGCCTGGCGCGGGGTGCGCACATGCAC
Source organism: Leisingera sp. SA215 (assembly GCF_055902035.1). Taxonomy (NCBI): domain Bacteria; kingdom Pseudomonadati; phylum Pseudomonadota; class Alphaproteobacteria; order Rhodobacterales; family Roseobacteraceae; genus Leisingera; species Leisingera sp. SA215. The sequence continues at coordinate 103,638 of NZ_JBVVXU010000004.1, forward strand.
CTTGAGGTCGGCCCCGCGGGAGCGGATGCGGAAGCCTTGGGTGACCTTGCCGGTCTTCAGCACCAGGGTTTCGCCATCCACGTCCAGCGTCGCCAGCTGGTCGCCCGGCGTCCAGTCCGAGGTCACCCGCAGGGCCGCGCCATCGTCAAAGCGGACAGTCGCCCCTTCGCGGTCGGCGTCGACCACCACGCTGTAGGACTGGTCCTGCAGGCTGACAACCCAATCGGTCCCCACCTTGCGTTCGTGGTTGTCCATCCGGCCAGAGACGCGGGTGCGGCGGATTTCGGCAACCCGGTGCATGGCGGCGCAGGACGCCGCGATCTTGCGCAGGTCCGCTTCCGGCAGTTCGACCCCCTCAAAACCCTCGGGATACTGCTCCTCGATGAAGGCGGTGGTCATGGTGCCGTCAATGAAGATCGGATGGTCCATCACCGCGCTGAGGAACGGCAGGTTGTGGCCGATGCCCTCCACCTCGAAGCTGTCCAGCGCGATACGCATGGCGTCGATCGCCTCGGCCCGGGTCGGCGCCCAGGTGCAAAGTTTGGCGATCATCGGGTCGTAATACATTGAAATCTCGCCGCCTTCATAGACGCCGGTGTCGTTGCGCACGGCAGCCTCGCCCGCGGGCGCATCGCCCTGCCACTTGCCGTTTTCCAGCATCGGGCCTGCGGCGGTCTCGGCCGGCGGGCGGTAGCGCGACAGGCGGCCGATGGAGGGCAGGAAGCCGCGGTAGGGATCTTCGGCATAAAGGCGGTTTTCAATCGCCCAGCCGGTGAGGGTCACATCCTCCTGGCGCAGCGGCAGTTCTGCCCCGTCCGCGACGCGGATCATCTGTTCGACCAGATCGACGCCGGTGATCAACTCGGTCACCGGGTGCTCCACCTGCAGGCGGGTGTTCATTTCCAGAAAGTAGAAATTCTTGTCGCCATCGACGATGAATTCGACGGTGCCCGCGCTGGAATAGCCAACGGCCTTGGCCAGCGCCACGGCCTGTTCTCCCATCGCCTTGCGGGTATCCTCGTCCAGGAAGGGGCTGGGTGCCTCTTCGACGACTTTCTGGTTGCGGCGCTGGATCGAGCATTCGCGCTCGCCCAGGTAGATGCCGTTGCCGTGGGTGTCGCAGAGCACCTGGATTTCGATGTGGCGCGGCTGGGTCACGAATTTCTCGATGAAGATCCGGTCGTCGCCAAAGGAGTTCGCGGCCTCGTTCTTGGAGGACTGGAACCCTTCGCGGGCTTCCTCGTCGGTCCAGGCGATCCGCATCCCCTTGCCGCCGCCGCCCGCAGAGGCCTTGATCATCACCGGATAGCCGATCTGGTTGGAGATCTTCACCGCCTCGTCGGCATCGGCGATCAGCCCCATGTAACCGGGCACGGTGGAGACGCCGGCCTCCTGGGCGATCTTCTTGGAGGTGATCTTGTCGCCCATGCTTTCGATTGCGCCCACCGGGGGGCCGACAAAGGCGACGCCTTCGGCGGCCAGCGCCTCGGCGAATTTGGAGTTCTCAGAGAGGAAGCCGTAGCCCGGATGCACCGCCTGGGCGCCGGTTGCGCGGATCGCCTCCATCACCTTGTCGATGACGATATAGGACTGGTTGGCGGGCGGCGGGCCGATGTTGACGGCTTCATCCGCCATCTGCACATGCAGGGCCTGCTTGTCGGCGTCGGAGTAGATGGCAACGGTCTTGATGCCCATTTTCCGCGCGGTTTTGATCACTCGGCAGGCGATCTCGCCGCGGTTGGCGATCAGGATCTTATCAAACATAGGCAGTCCCTTGTTCCTTGGTATTCCGGAATGCAAAACGCCGCGCCCGGGACAAGCCCAGGCGCGGCGATTGCGCGATGTCAGAAGCGGCCCGCAGGGGGCGGCTGATCAGTTCTGCGGCCTGGGCCTCAGCACTTGCGGGGGTTTTGCTCGCAGTAAACGAGGTTTGCGGCAACACCGACAGCGGCGCCAGTGACCAGGTTGGCGTCGAGGACCGCAGCACCAAGCGCGCCGGCGCCGCCGCCGTAGATGATCCGCTCGCCGGTGGTGTCGCCGCAGGCCGCCGCGAGGCCGCAGAGCGACAGGGCCGCGATGAGAGATTTTGCCCGCATGTCCATATTCCTTGTTCCGGGGACGTGACTGTCCCTGCGGAATTTGCAGGCTGGGCAGCCGTGCGCAACGCTGTACGGAACCGGCCCTTCAGTTGGGCGGAGGCTTGCCGCATCGGGGGGGGGATACGGCAAGCTTCCGCCGGCGCCCGAAGGGGAGAAAAGACGGGCAGGACGCGGATGGGGGCGCGTACCTGCCCGTTCAGGCGAAGGGGCCGGAACAGATGCTCGGCACAGCAGCGTGGCTGCGCTGCTTGATCTACGATGCACGGCGCCGGCGCTGCTGTAAGCACCGGAAATGCGAAGCCGCGGATTTGGGCAGATTCCTGCTGACCTGCGCGGCGGTTGTGCAATTTCACGCCGAAATCACGCTGGGCCGCTGGTCCGGGGACGCCGGAGCGCATCAGCTTTGTCACATCGCCGTTAAAGCTATGGTGCTGGTCTGTCCTGCGCGTGGAGCCGCCGGACCGGCGGCTGTCCAAGCACCGGGCCGGGGCGGTACGGCCTTCGCCGGCACTGCCGGCGCCTGCACCTTGCAGCTCCGGCGGACCTTCTGACAGGCCAGCGGACCGGCGGCGCCCCGGACGCAGCGGCAGGCATCGCGGAGAGATCCGCGGTGCCTGAACCGTGATATCCGCCCGGGGCCGCGGCATCAGTCGAACGCGTCCGGGAAGGAGGCGCGCGCCACCGCCTCGTCAATGACCAGCAGCGCCTCGTAACTGGCGGGGTCAAACGGATCCTCGGCCGGGATCACTTCGCGGCCGAACAGCCAGCTCAGACGGCCGGCGTCCAGATTGCCGCGCTCGAACGGCTGATCGCCGAACTGCTCCCACAGCGCCCGCATGAAGGTGGCGTCGACGCGGCGGTCGACGTTCTTGCGGTCGCGGTAGCGCTCGCGCCGGGTCAGCGGCGTGACCCCCTTGGGATTGGGGCGGCGGACGGTGAATTGGAAATCGGTGCCGGGCATACGGCCCGGAAACCCGCGGTGTTTCAGCATTTGGGTGCCTCCTGTCCGGCACCCTGCGGGCGGGTAAGGGCCGGCCGCAGGGCCGGACCCTTGTGGTCGTTACTTGTACTTGCCGGTAAATTCCGGCTCCTGCGAGATCGGCTCGGGCTCGACCACGACAAACTCTTCTTCCTGCTGGGCGCAGGCAGTGACGGCGGCCAGCAGGCCTGCCAGGGCGATAAGCTTGATGCTCTTGGACATTTCTGTCTCCTGATAAAAAACGCGAAACCTGCGGGGGCGTGGCCCGCCGCATGCCTCAACCTCAATGTGAAGGCAGCCCGCAGGCTGCCCGCGCAAAGGATAGCCGGGTTTGCATCCGAGTCACATGCGAATCGCGGCAATTGGCGGCGCTGTGGCTGCAATGCCGCAAGAATCCGCCGATCTGAAGCTGTCCCCGCAAGATGTTGTGGATGCATCAGAAAGCCTCCCAGATGCAGGCTGCGCTGTCGGGGCGGTAGGCCTCGAAAAACTGGGTGGCGGCAGGGTCCTGCGCCCCGAACGGCACCGCCCGGTCCGAGAGCGAAATCACCACCCGCGCCGCGGTCAGCTGCTGTTCGGCCAGGTAGGGCAGTACCAGGGTCTCGCAGAGATGGTCCATGTCGGACGCCGCCGCCTCATAGCCGACAGAGCCGGTGCCGCGGGCAATTTCCGGCGCCAGAAAACGGAACCGCGCCCAGGTTTCGCCTGCCTGCCCGGACGCCTTGTCCAGCAGCACCTCGGCCAGGGTCACGGGCTGGCCTGACGGCACCGCAACCGGCCCGGCGGCAGCAACGGACAGGGCGGGCAGGACGGACAATGCAAAGGGGATAACAGCCATATATCCGCAGCCCCGGCCCCCGGTTTCCCGGGCTCCTCCGGCCGGGGCTGCTGGCGCAGCGCTGAAAGCGCGCGCTGTCTGAATCCGGTTGACGCAGATCATGAAACTGATTCGCTCTTCATGTCAATTTTTGCCGCAAATTCGAGCGGATTATTCGTTTCCGGACCGGTTTCCGGGCATATCCTGTCCCGGCGCCGCGCCGCATGGCGCAGCCAGCGGGTCCGGTTGGCCGGGTTTTCCAGCACATCGGCGATCCGCCCGGCCGCATTGGACGGCACCCGGCCCAGCACCTGCCCGCCGGCCCTGACCGCCAGCCCCTGCCCTTCAGCTGTGATTTCCACCACCGGGGAGAAGCCGCGCAAGGCCTGCAGGTGCCGCCACATGTCCTGACGGATCTGATGCGCCAGCCGCAGCGGGTCCGCCTGCGGCAGCAGGGTTTCCGCCGCCACATCAAAGCGTGCAGGCAGGCGGCGCGACAGCGTCAGCGCCCCGTCTTTCCGCGTGATATGCCAACCGCTGCTGGACAAATCCAAAGCCTCCCTTTTCTTTCTGGTCACAAATATTTCCGGCGGAGCGGGGGCTGTCTGCCCCCGCTCAGCTCTTGCCTCAGAGCGGAATGTTGTCGTGCTTTTTCCACGGGTTCTTCAGCTGCTTGCCACGCAAGGAGGCAAAGGCGCGGGAGACCCGGCGGCGGGTGGACTGGGGCATGATCACCTCGTCGATGAAACCGCGTTCCGCCGCCACAAAGGGGTTGGCGAAACGGTCTTCGTATTCGGCGGTTTTCTGGGCGATCTTTTCGGGATCGTTCAGATCGGCGCGGTGGATGATCTCGGTGGCGCCCTTGGCGCCCATCACCGCGATTTCCGCTGTCGGCCAGGCATAGTTGAAATCGCCGCGCAGGTGTTTGGACGCCATCACGTCGTAAGCGCCGCCATAGGCCTTGCGGGTGATCACGGTGACCTTGGGCACGGTGGCCTCGCCATAGGCAAACAGCAGCTTGGCGCCGTGCTTGATGACGCCGCCGTATTCCTGGGAGGTGCCCGGCAGGAAGCCCGGCACGTCGACGAAGGTCAGGATCGGGATCTCAAAGCAGTCGCAGAAGCGCACAAAACGCGCCGCCTTGCGGGAGGAGTCGATGTCGAGGCAGCCCGCCAGCACCATCGGCTGGTTGGCGACAACGCCGACGGTCTGGCCTTCGAGACGGATGAAGCCGGTGATGATGTTCTTGGCGAAATCCTCCTGGATCTCGTAGAAGTCGCCCTCATCCGCGATCTTGGTGATCAGCTCCTTCATGTCATAGGGGCTGTTGGGGTTTTCCGGGATCAGGGTGTCGAGGCTGGTCTCGATCCGGCCGGGTTCATCAAAGAACGGCCGCACCGGCGGCTTTTCCTGATTGTTGAGCGGCAGGAAATCGACCAGGCGGCGGACTTCGGCCAGCGCTTCGACATCGTTTTCAAAGGCGCCGTCGGCAACGGAGGATTTCCGGGTATGGGTGGAGGCGCCGCCCAGTTCCTCGGCGGTCACCACCTCGTTGGTCACGGTTTTCACCACGTCCGGGCCGGTCACGAACATGTAGGAGGTGTCCTTGACCATGAAGATGAAGTCGGTCATCGCCGGGGAGTAGACCGCGCCGCCCGCGCACGGCCCCATGATGACGGAGATCTGCGGGATCACGCCCGAGGCCATGATGTTGCGCTGGAAAATCTCGGCATAGCCGGCCAGCGCATCGACGCCTTCCTGGATCCGGGCGCCGCCGGAATCGTTGATGCCGATCACCGGCGCGCCGTTCTGCACCGCCATATCCATGATTTTGCAAATCTTCTGGGCATGGGTTGCCGAGACGGAGCCGCCGAGCACGGTGAAGTCCTGGCTGAAGACATAGACCTGGCGGCCATTGATCGTCCCCCAGCCGGTGACCACGCCGTCGCCTGCCGGCCTGTTGTCTTCCATGCCGAAATCGGTGCAGCGGTGGCCCATGAACATGTCGAACTCTTCAAAGCTGTCCTCGTCCAGCAAGAGTTCGATCCGTTCGCGGGCTGTCAGCTTGCCGCGGCCGTGCTGTGCGTCGATGCGGCGCTGGCCGCCGCCCAGCCGCGCGTCCTGGCGGCGGTCTTCCAGCTCGGAAAGGATGTCTTTCATGGCACATGTCCCCTGTAGATTTCTCCGCGACCATATATTGCGCCGCAGCGAAGCCAAAGGACATTATCGCAAATTTGCAAATCTTTTGCATACGGAGTTAGCAAACCTGTAAATCAGCAAATCCGCCGCCCGGCTTCCGGCCCCCTGCCCGGGCCCGGAGCAGCGTCTTCAGGCGGCTTTGGCGATCTCGGCCATTTGCCGCAGGGCCTTTGTCAGCGGTGTCTTGACCGGGGCTTTCACGCCGAAAGGATTGTCTTCGACCATGGCGATCACCGGATCGTCTTTGAGGAACTTCAAATAGGCGGCAATCTGGGCCAGCAGCGCCTGTGCGGCTTTTTTGCGGGCCTCGCCGGCGGCGGACCTCATCTCGAACAGCGCCTTCATCAGCGCGGTCTGATTGCCATCGGTGACGCCGGACAGACCGGCATCGGCGATTTGCGCCAGCACCGGGTGGTTCTGGGATTTCAGCGCGTCCTGAAGGCTGGAGATGCCACGGTCCACATCTTCCTTGGCGGCCTGCCAGATCTCCATCGGGTCGGCTGGCGGCGCCGTGTCCCCGGCAGCGCTGTCCAGCGTCTTGATCAGCGCCTTCAGGCCGACGGCGGCCTCGGGCAAGGCGCCCGATTTCAGGCTGGCGGCAATGGCGCGGGCCTGTTCGGCCAATGGGGCGGCCTGTTCTGGCGGCAGGGTTTTGATCCTGGCAGCCTGTGCGGACAGCAGTTTGGAAAGCTTGGCAGCCTGCTCCGAATCCGCCGGGGCGGATTTCGGCTGGGCTTGCAGCTTAGCCAGTGCAGCCTCCAGCCGGCCGAGCCGTGCGGCGCAACCGTCGTGATCGCCCTGCCCCAGAAGTTTCACGCTGGCCTTGATTTCCGGTGCAAGCTTGCCCGCCAGCTCCGGGTTGCCCAGCGCCTTGACCGCCTCGGCGGCGGCGGCGAGGCGCTGTTTCAATGCGGCTGCCGCGGCATCATCCGCCTGTGCCGGCGCGCTGGCTTCAGGCGCCTCGGCATCGTCATCCGGCAGGCTGTCTTCGTCGATGATGCTGCCGTCGGGGCCGATCAGCACCGGCTTGAATTTGACCATGCCCTCCTTCATGAATTTTTTCTTCAGCTGCTTGACGATGCCCTTCAGCGGCTTTTCCGGCTGCAGGAGAACCTCGTTCTCCTCCACCCGCAGGGTGCCGAAGCAGGACTTCTTGATCGCCGGCGCCTTTTTCATGTCGCCGCGCAGAACCTTGCCGGGCTTGCGCAGGTCGATCATCAGCCCGCAGTCTTCCGGCTTGCCCGCAAGGCCGAAGGCGAAAGGCAGCGCCTTGCCGGAGGCTTTGGCCTTTTTCAGAAGTTTCAGGACAGCATCCGCATCAAAAGCCTGATCAGGCATGGCAATCTCCTAGCTGGCTCCTAACTGGCGTTGCCGGTGAAGGCATCCCAGTCTTCAGCGCTCATTTCCACAAAATCTAGATCCGCCTGGTCCCCCGGTTCGGACAGCGGCTGGTCCGGCCAGATCATCCCGTAGGCGCGGCGGAACAGCGCCTGCAGCTCGGCGTCGCTGAACGGGTATTGCTGGCCTGCAAACTGGCCGATGCGGCCGCCTGGACTGGCGATCAGCGAATCCAGCGCCAGCCGCAGCCAATCGAGGTTGCCCTCTTTATAGGCGCGTTTGTGCATGCTGCGGATGTCGGCGTCGAACTGGGCCAGGTCGGCCATTGGGTCGGGCGCGTTCACCGCCCGGCCCATGGTCAGAAGCCGCGTGTAGCCTGCGATCAGTTCCTTGCGGATTTTCATGGGATCATGTTCCCCGGATTGCCATTGGTGTAGGTCTTGGTCTCGTTGTCCCAGCCGTCGGCGACCGGATATTGCTGCATCATCACCCAGCGGCCCGGAATCTTGGCCGGGGGCGCGTTGTGCCGGGCGGTGTATTTCGTCACGTAATCGGCGTTATCCTGGGCTTTGACTTCGTCATGAACCGTTGGATCCACCGGGAAGGCGGTGGTTTCCGCAGGCAGCAGCTCCGGCTCCCAGATGAAGTTCACATAGGCGCGGGTCAGGCCCTCGACCTCCTCGAAGCTTTCATAGGTCTTATCCGCGATCGGCTCGCCGCTGTCATCGGAGCGCAGGTGTTTCTTGCGGCCGATATAGGCCTTGTCGATCGGGCGGCCGTGCTCGACGGTGAAATCGGCGCTTTCATCCGGATCCGTCAGCGGATCGCCGGTGAAGGTCATTTCGGTTTCAGTGATGTCCACACCCTTGGCCAATGCGGCTTCGGCGGCAATCTCGCGGCCGGCCAGCCAGTCCTGCGGGCTGTGGAACTTGGAGGACGCGCCGGTGTAGGAGCGTTCGTCGTCGGAATGCGCATTGGGCGGCTTGCCGGTTTTCAGGCGGGTGATCAGGTCTTCGTCGCTGACATCCGGCCCGTGGCGGTCGAGCGAATGGCCTGCATTGCTGCCAACCCCGTCCATCATTTCATAGGCTTCCGCCGCTTCGGTGCTGAGTTTTTCAAGGTCCTTGCGGACCTGATCAAAGGCGGTTCCGGCCTTGTCGAAATCCGGTTTCTTTGCCTCAGCCTCAGCCGCTGCGGCCTTGTCCTCGAAGGGTTTCAGCTCCTTTGACGCAACCCCGGCCCGTTTCAGCGCAGCGATAATGCCCTGCACCTGAAAACGGGCGGTGGCCATCGGTTTGACCGTCTTCAGCAGTTTTTCGTGGGTGTCCAGCATCAGGAAAGCGTCGCCGTATTCCTTGTCTTTTCCGGCCCGGTCCCTGGCCGCCTGCAACGCCTCGTCCAGTTTGCTCTCTGCCGCTGGCAGCTTCAGGTATTTTTTGGTCCGGGCGTGTTCCTTTTCGACCTTGGCAAGCTTCCCCCGGTAATCCGCCATAGCCAGGACGAGATCCATGAAATCGGTGCCATCCAGCACCGTTTGCAGATCACCTGCAGCCTTTGCGGGATCGCCGCCGCGGGCCGTGATTTCCGCGGCCTTGATCGCGTCATCCAGCGTGCTTTTCAAAGCATCCGCATCGCCGGGCAGCACCGCGAGCAGATCGCCGGCAGCCTTTTTGGTGGTCAGATAGCCTGGCATTGCACGCAAAAGCGCCAGCGCCGCGGGCACTGCGCTGACGGCTTCGGGGTATTTCTGCGCTGCGATATTATCCGCAACCGGTTTGTGGAAATCATAGGCGGCGGCCGCTGGGAACTGCGCCAGGATCTGCGCCATTTCGCGCCGGTCGTCCACAACCTTTTCCAGCTGGAACAGCTGGCTCAGCTTGGCATGGTACTGCGGCGCGCCGGTTTTCTTGTCGAACTTGTCATCATCCGCCAGGTCCTTATGCGCGTTCCAGGTTGTGGTCAGGTCGCTCAGCTCGGGCTCGGCCAGAACCTGTTTCAGGGCGTTGTACTTCGCCTCCAGCGCCTTGACGATCTGTTTGGAGTGGCTCTTGCGCATCAAGGCGCGGTTGGCCTTTTCCCAGACCTGCAAATCCGCCTGCGCGCCTGCGGGATCGTTGGCGCCCTTGAATTTCTGCTTGGTATCCGCCGCCGTCAAAGCGTTGCGGAAGCCCTCATCCGCCCGCAGCGAGCCGTCAAATCCGCGCATATAGCGGGCCAGCTTGCCGCGGTCCTTGGAGCTGTAGTCGATCAGCTCCTGCAGCAGCGCCTTGGCCTCGGCGAACTTCTGCTCCTTATAGGCTTTCGTCTTGGCGTTCTTCAGATGATTGCGGAAGTCTTTGGCGTCCGGCACCGAACTGGCGAGGATAAACGCGCAGCGGTCATGGGTGTTCGCCATGTAGCCGTCCATCAGCGCGGCGAAACTGAGCGCCTCTGCCAGATCATCCTCGTCGCCCAGATTGGTTTTCCAGGCCTCCAGCGCCGACTTGGCTGCGCCGAAGTTCCCGGCCTTGGAATGGGTGGCCGCGGTTTTCATCTGGGTGCTGCGGGCGGCTGCCGCGGCGTCCTTGGTGCCGCCTGTCATCGGGTTGATCAGCGCCAGCGTGGCATGCGTCCAAGTGTCGAAATAGATGCCGTATGTGCAGGCGTCTTCTGCCTTGGCCGAAATATCCTTGGCGGTGGCCTCCACCGCCTTGAAATTCTTGTCGGTGACGGCGGCAGCCATGGTTTTCTGCGCCGATTTGATCAGGCCCTCCACATAGGTAAAGGCGCCCTGGTCCAGACTGTCGCGCACCGATGCGAACTTCTCCTCCGCCGCGGCCAGGGCGGATTGCGCCAGGTCCCGCGCGGCGGCAACATCCAGCTGCGCGGCAATCTGGCTGGCCAGGTCCGAGATATCGCTGTCGATCTTGTCAAACGCCGCTGCCTCATCCGCGCTGAGGATTTCCTTTTTCAGCGCCTTGCGCCCGCCGGCCAGGCTGCGCCGCGCGCCTGAGCTGAGGGCGGCGGGAATGGTGATCTTGTTCAGCTCTGTCAGGGCCGCCTTGCGCCGGTTGTCCACGTCCTCATCCCCCGGATCGGGGAGGTCCGGCATGGTCCAGGCCTTGAGGCTGTAAAACCGTTCGGCCCATTGCCGGATGGCCGGATTGTTGGCAAGCGGATCAGGGGTATTGGCCATGGGTCACCTCAACAGAAAAAAAGGCCAAGCCTTCGGGAAAACGCGTGAAAAAAAGGAGTGCTCAAGCAACCATAGGAGAGGCATTGAATTTCACGCAAGAGTCTTTTGACGCGGCGGCAGCCTTCTGCGCTGCGATGCGATGGACTGATGGACAAGACGGGCTGACTGCTCTAACCGGATGTTATGTCCACTTATAATCACCGCCTGTCCGGCCAGCGGACGCCGCCGCGCATTTTCACCCTGATCCTGCTTGCCGGGCTGTCGGCGCTTGGCATGAACCTGCATTTGCCCTCGCTGGCAGGCATGGCCGACTATTACGCGGTTGATTACCGGGTGATGCAGCTGTCGGTGGCGCTGTATCTGGCGGGCAATGCGGTGGTGCAGATCTTTGTCGGGCCGATTTCCGACCAGATGGGGCGGCGGCCGGTGATCCTGGTCAGCATTGCGCTGTTCCTGCTGGCGACCTTGGGCTGCATCTATGCGCCGACGGCCGAAAGCTTTCTGCTGTTCCGGGTGGCGCAGACTGTGGTGGCTGCCACCATGGTGCTGAGCCGGGCGGCGGTGCGCGACATGTATGACAGCAACGAGGCTGCCAGCATGATCGGCTATGTCACCATGGGCATGGCCATCGTGCCGATGATCGGCCCTGCGATCGGCGGCTTTCTGGATCAGTGGATGGGCTGGAAAGCCAATTTCTGGATGCTGTTTCTGGTCGGTGCGGCGACGCTGGCCATCACCTTCACCGATTTCGGCGAGACCGCCCACAAAAGCGGCAAGACGCTGACGGCGCAGTTCCGCGAGTATCCCGAGCTGCTGCGCTCGCCCCGGTTCTGGGGCTATTCGCTGTCGTCGGGCCTGGCATCGGGCGCCTTCTTTGCCTATCTGGGCGGCGCGCCTTTTGTCGGCACCGAGGTCTATGGCCTCAGCACGGCAGAGCTGGGAGTGTATTTTGCGGCGCCGGCGGTGGGGTATTTTGCCGGCAACTTCATCTCCGGGCGCTATTCCACCCGGCTCGGCATCAACCGGATGGTACTGTGGGGCTGTGTCATCAATGGCGGCGGGGTTCTGCTGTCGCTGCTGATTGCGATGGCCGGGGCGGATACCGTCTATACCTTCTTCGGGCTGATGTGTTTTATCGGCCTGGGCAATGGCATGGCGATCCCCAATGCCACTGCCGGCGCCATTTCCGTGCGCCCGCATCTGGCGGGCACCGCATCCGGCCTCAGCGGCGCGATCATGATCGGTGCCGGCGCTGCGCTCAGCGCTTTTGCCGGCATGCTTTTGGTGCCGGGCTCTACTGCGGTGCCGTTGCTGGCGATCATGTTCGGCACCGCCATCTGCGGGCTGGTGGCGATCCTGATGGTGGTCTGGCGGGAGCGGCGGATCGGCGCATAATCCCGGCGCCGGGCTTGCGGCCCCGGATTTGCAATTATACCATTCGCAAGAATTGGATTTGCAAAGGCGCGCCTGATGGCCACCCAGAAACTATATGCCGGCGCCAAGCTGCGCGAAATGCGGCAGCGGCTGGAGCTGACGCAAAAGGATTTTGCCGCCAAGCTGGGTGTCTCGCTGCCCTATCTGAACCAGATGGAGAACAACAACCGGCCGGTGTCGACCACGGTGGTGCTGGCGCTGGCGCAGGAATTCGGCATGGATGTGACCGAGCTGAGCGCCGGCGACAGCGAGCGGCTGGTCAGCGACATGCGCGAGGCGATGGCGGATCCGGTGTTTGCCGATGAGGCGCCGCCGCTGGCGGATCTGCGGCTGACTGCCTCCAACGCGCCGGCCCTGGCGCGGGCGTTTCTGTCGCTGCACCGCGCCTATCGGCAGACCCATGAGCGGCTGGCCTCGCTGGACGAGGCACTGGGCCGGGAAGATGCCCGCATTCAGGCCTCTCCCTGGGAAGAGGTGCGGGATTTCTTTCACTACTGCGACAATTACATCGACGCGGTGGACCACGCGGCAGAGCATTTTGCCGCCACCAATGATATCCGCGCCGCGGCCGTGGCCGCGCTGGAGCGCGGCGGCGTCACCGTGCGCCAGTCCGAGATGGAGGGCTTGCGCCGCTATGACGATGAGACAGGGGTGCTGCATCTGTCCAACCGCTCGGCGCCGCCGACGCAGCTGTTCCAGATGCTGCTGCAGGTGGCATTGCTGCGGCAGAACCAGCTGCTGGAAGCAACGCTGGATTTTGCAAAGTTTCAGAGCGAGGAGGCCCGCGCCATCGCCAAGATCGGCCTTGCCAATTATTTCGCCGGCGCCGCCCTGATGCCCTACACGCGGTTCCTGGAGGCCGCGCAGACCTGCCGTCATGACCTGGAGCTGCTGGCGATCCGTTTCGGCGCCTCGATCGAGCAGATCGCGCACCGGCTGTCGACCCTGCAGCGGCCCGGCGCCAAGGGGGTGCCGTTCTTTTTCGTGCGCGTCGACCAGGCAGGCACCATCACCAAGCGCCATTCGGCCACCCGGCTGCAATTCGCCCGCTTTGGCGGCGCCTGCCCGCTGTGGAATGTGCACCGGGCGTTTGAAACCCCGGGCCGGTTCCTGCGCCAGCTGGCCGAGACGCCGGACGGGGTGCGCTATATCTCGCTGGCGCGGGATGTGTCCAAGCCCGGCGGATCCTTTGGTGCGCCGGTGCGGCGCTATGCGATTTCGCTGGGCTGCGAAGTACGGCACGCCGAGGCGCTGGTCTATGCGGACGGGATGGATGTGAGTCAGGACAGCGCCTATGAGCCGATCGGCATCTCCTGCCGGATCTGCGAGCGCAAGGACTGCCACCAGCGCTCGGTGCCGCCGCTGGAGCGGCGGCTGACCATCAACTCCGACCAGCGCGGCGTTCTGCCCTATGAGGTGAGCTGAGGCTGGCCCGCCGTATTACCCGGCGGCGAAGTCAGCTGCGCAGGCGGGCGAGCAAGCGGGCCAGCAGGCGGGCCAGCAGGCGGGCCACCAATGCGCGTTCCGCCTTGGCCGCCGCTTCCGGCGGCTGTCCGGGCTGGTCTGCCGGGGCCGTCGGCCACTGGCGCGCGCGGCGTGAAGCAGGCTCCTCCGCCTCTTTCGGGACTGCTGCTTTTGGCCTGACCACGTTTCGGACCGCTGCAAGGATTTCTGCATCGGAGCGCTCGGAAGGCACCCCCTTGATCTCCTGCCAGCGCCCCGGCTGATAGATCTGCCCCATACGGTTACTCCTTCGCACGATACTCCGCAGCCGCCGCTGTGAGGCCGGACCTGGGCTGCAGGCTATACCTAGTGCTTCCGGTCATGATTTTGACGAATTTGCCTTAAATTCACCAAAATTCCCCTATAGCCGGGAAGGTCCTTTCAACAGTTGCCGGGTTGTGCGGCAATTGCCGCCGTTTCAAGGTCAATCCGGCCGCTGCGACCCGCAATGCACTGCAGGCAAGGCGGCCTGCCCGCTCCTTTTTCCTAGGGTCGGTTGCAGGGTTTGCGCAACGCTGCGCGGCCGCTTTGACGCGGATCAACTGATGCGGCGGCAGCGCTGAGTGTCAGGCAGTCGTTCGGGCAGAAAATAAGCCGCCCGCGCAAAGGGGAGGTGGCGGGCGGCTTGCTGGCAGCACAGCAGGATCAGCGCTGCGCTTCGCGCCAGTTCGGGTTGAACCACGGCTCGGCGTTGGAGGACGGCAGGCGGCGGCCCAGGATGTGGTCGGAGGCTTTCTCGCCGGTCATGATCGACGGGCCGTTGAGATTGCCGTTGGTGATCCGCGGGAAGATCGAGCTGTCGGCAACCCGCAGGCCATCGACGCCGATGACACGGCATTCCGGGTCGACCACCGACATCGGATCCTCTGCCGCGCCCATCTTGCAGGTGCCGCAGGGGTGATAGGCGCTTTCCACATGCTCGCGCAGGAAACCGTCGATCTCGTCGTCGGTCTGCAGGTCCATGCCGGGCTGGATCTCGTGCTTGAGGAACGGCTTCATCGCGTCCTGGGCAAAGATCTCGCGGGTGAGGCGCACGCATTTGCGGAAGTCGATCCAGTCCTGTTCGGTCGACATGTAGTTGAACAGGATGCTGGGCGCATCTTTCGGATCGGCAGAGTTCAGCGTGACCGCGCCGCGCGAGCCGGAGCGCATCGGACCGACATGGGTCTGGAAGCCGTGGCCTTCGGCTGCGGCCTGGCCGTCGTAGCGGACGGCAATGGGCAGGAAGTGGTACATGATGTCCGGATAGTCCACGCCCTTGCCGGAGCGGACAAAGGCGGCGCTTTCGAACTGGTTCGACGCCCCCAGGCCGGTCTTGGTGAAAAGCCACTGCGCCCCCACCAGCGCCTTGCCGAAGAGGTTCCAGTATTTGAAGAGGGTGATCGGCTGTTTGCAGGCAAACTGGAAGTAAAACTCCAGGTGGTCTTGCAGGTTCTGGCCCACACCGGGCCGGTCGGCAACCACGTCGATGCCATGTTCGGCCAGATGTTTGGCCGGGCCGATGCCGGACAGCATCAGCATCTTGGGCGAGTTCAGCGAGGAGGCCGCCAGGATCACCTCGGCATTTGCGCGGATCACCTCGATCTTGCCGCCGCGTTCGATCTCGACCCCCACGGCGCGGCCGTCCTCGATCACCACCTTGCGGGCGAAAGCGCGGATCATATCGCAGTTGCCGCGCTTCAGCGCCGGTTTGAGATAGGCATTAGCAGCAGACCAGCGGCGGCCCTTGTAGACCGTCATCTCCATCGGGCCGAAGCCCTCCTGCTGCTCGCCGTTGTAGTCAGAGGTAACCGGATAGCCGGCCTGCTGGCCAGCCTCGACAAAAGCATCATGCAGCGGGTTGTCGCGGGGGCCGCGGGTGACATGCAGCGGGCCGTCCTTGCCGCGCCAGTCCGGGTCGCCGCCATGGCCGCGGCCGTTCCAGGTCTCCATGCGTTTGAAATAGGGCAGCACGTCGGCATAGGACCAGCCCGCCGCACCGCTGTCGGCCCAGTGGTTGTAGTCGCCCGCGTGGCCGCGCACGTAAACCATGCCGTTGATCGAGGAGGAGCCGCCGACCACCTTGCCGCGCGGGCAGACCAGCTCGCGGCCGCCCAGATGCGGTTCGGGCTGGGATTTATAGCCCCAGTCGTAAAGGCTCATGTTCATCGGGTAGCTGAGCGCGCCCGGCATCTGGATGAGCGGCCCGGCATCGGTGCCGCCGTGTTCGATCACCAGGACCTTTTTGCCGGCCTCAGACAGCCGGTAGGCCATTGCACAGCCGGCAGACCCGGCCCCGACAATCACATAATCCGCGTTCATTTCTACTCTCCATCCGGCAGCCGGAAGATCTGGACTGCTGCCGTTTTCTTCAGATTGGGCGGGCGCGGGACGCGCCCTGCCCGGCCGTTGTTTTCAGACGGGTGCCGGTCAGAACGCCGCTTCGACGTCGCCCATGCGGACGTAGACGGATTTCACCTGGCTGAAGTGCTTGATCGCCTCTTTCGAGTTCTCGCGGCCGACGCCGGAGGCTTTCACACCGCCAAACGGTGCCTCGACCGGCGCATCGTTGTAGGAGTTGATGAAGCAGCTGCCGGCCTCAAGATTGCCGATCACCCGGTGCGCACGGGTGAAATCCTTGGTGAAGACACCGGCGGACAGGCCGAATTCGGTGTCATTGGCGCGGGCCACGACTTCTTCCTCGGTGTCGAAATCCAGCACCGACATCACCGGACCGAAGATTTCCTCGCGCGCGATGGTCATATCGTCGGTCACGTCAGCAAACACGGTGGGTTCAATGAAATAGCCGTCCATATCGGCGCGGTTGCCGCCGCAGATCAGGCGGGCGCCTTCGGCTTTGCCCTTTTCAATGTAGCCCAGCACGATGTTCATCTGGTTCTCGGTGACCATCGGGCCAAAGCTGGTGGCCTCATCCATCGGGTCGCCCAGAATGGCCTTGCCGGTGCGCTCGGCGAGGCGGGCGAGGAATTTCTCCTTGATGCCTTTCTGCACGAACACACGGGTGCCGTTGGAGCAGACCTGGCCGGAGGAGTAGAAGTTGCCGTTGATGGCGCCGCCCACTGCGTTGTCGATGTCGGCGTCATCAAAGATGATCAGCGGCGACTTGCCGCCCAGTTCCATGGTGACGTGCTTCATGCCTTCGGCGGCGGCGGCATAGACCTTTTTGCCGGTCGGCACCGAGCCGGTCAGCGAAACCTTGTCGACGCGCGGGTCGGTGACCAGCGCGCCGCCAACCTCGCCCATGCCCTGAACGACATTGAACACGCCTGCTGGGGCGCCGGCCTCGATCAGGATTTCGGCCACTTTCAGAGCGCAGAGCGGGGTCGTCTCGGAGGGTTTGAACACCATCGAGTTGCCGCAGGCCAGCGCCGGCGCGCCCTTCCAGCAGGCAATCTGGGTGGGATAGTTCCAGGCGCCGATGCCGACACACAGGCCCAGTGCCTCGCGCTTGGTATAGACCCAGTCCTCGCCCAGCGGGATATGCTCGCCGGTGAGGGAGGCCGCGAGGCCGCCGAAATATTCCAGCGCGTCGGCGCCGGAGGTGGCGTCGGCCACCAGGGTTTCCTGCAAGGGTTTGCCGGTGTCGTAGGTTTCCAGCACGCTGAGGTCGTGGTTGCGCTCGCGCATGATGTCGGCGGCGCGGCGCAGGATGCGGCCGCGCTCGGTGCCGGTCATCTTGGCCCATTCCTTCTGGGCTGCTTTGGCGGTGGACAGGGCCTGTTCGACGATTGCCGGGGTGGCGGCGTGGACAGTGGCGATCTGCTCACCCGTTGCGGCGTAGATCACCGGGATCGGGGTGCCTGCGGTATCCTCGACGTATTCGCCGTTGATGAAGTGGCTGGCTTTGGGCTGTGCGGGGTGTGTCATGGTTTTCATGCCTCCGGCGGGGATATTGGGGGCCAGCAGAACTGGCCGGATACTGAATGCGGGTTACTCGCCCCTTGGGAAGCGTTTGCTTTCCTCAAGGGTGTTGAGATCCATGTGGTTGCGCATGTAGCGCTCGGATGCTTTTTGCAGCGGCTGGTAATCCCAGGGGTAATAGCCGCCCTGGCGCAGAGCCTCGTAGACGACCCAGCGGCGGGCCTGGCTGGCGCGCACCTCAGCGTCGAACTGGTCGAGGTTCCAGCGCGCGTCTGATTTGGCGCGCAAAGTGTTCAGCGTGCCGGCATGGGCCGGGTCATCCGCCAGATTGCTGAGCTCGTGCGGGTCGGCCTCGAGATCGAACAGCTGGTCGGGGTCCAGCGCGCAGCGGTTGTATTTCCACTTGCCGTAGCGGAGCGACACCAGCGGCGCATAAGACGCCTCGGCTGCGTATTCCACGGCGACCGGTTCGGTCCGTTCCGTGCCGGTGGCCAGCGGCACCAGGTTCTGGCCGTCGGTCCAGGGTTCGATCTCTGCCATATCGACACCGGCCAGCGCGCCCAGTGTCGGGGTCACGTCCAGGGTGGAGACCGGGGTTTCGATCAGCCCTGCGGGCAGGTCCGGCGCCGAGATCATCAGCGGCACCCGCGAGGAGCCGTCATAGAAGCTCATCTTGAACCACAATCCGCGCTCGCCCAGCATGTCGCCGTGGTCGGAGACAAACAGGATGATCGCCTCTTGCCGGGTGGTTTCCAGCACGTTCAGGATTTCGCCGATCTTGTCGTCGAGGTAGGAGATATTGGCGAAATAGGCGCGGCGGGCGCGTTTGATGTGGTCTTCGGTGATGTCGAAGCTGCGCCAGTCGTTGGCGTCAAAGATCCGCTGGGCGTGCGGGTCGTGGTCCTCGTAGGCCATCGCCGGGACTTTCGGCAGCAGATGCTCGCAATCCTCGTACAGATCCCAGTATTTCTTGCGCGCCACATAGGGGTCATGCGGGTGGGTGAAGGAGACGGTCAGCGCCCAGGGACGGCCGTCCAGCCCGCGCGACAGTTCGTACAGTTTGGCGGTGGCGTTGTAGGCGACCTCGTCGTCGTATTCCATCTGGTTGGAGGTCTCGGCCACCCCTGCCCCGGTGACCGACCCCATGTTGTGATACCACCAGTCGATCCGCTCGCCCGGTTTGCGGTAATCCGGGGTCCAGCCGAAATCGGCCGGGTAAATGTCGGTGGTCAGGCGGTCCTCGAACCCGTGCAGCTGGTCGGGGCCGACGAAGTGCATCTTGCCGCTGAGGCAGGTGTAGTAGCCCGCGCGGCGCAGGTGGTGGGCATAGGTGGGGATATCGCTGCGGAATTCGGCGGCGTTGTCATAGACGCCGGTGCGCGACGGCAGCTGGCCGGACATGAAGGAGGCACGGCCCGGGGCGCAGAGGGGCGACGCGGTATAAGCGTTGGCAAAGCGGGTCGAGCGTTCTGCCAGTTTCTTGAGGTTCGGAGCATGCAGCCAGCCGGCGGGGCCGTCCGGGAAGAGTGTCCCATTCAGTTGGTCAACCATCAGGATCAGGATATTCGGGGCACTCATCGCGGACCTCCCAAGCATAAGGCGATGTTTCTTCGAAAGGCGCCCGGCAGGCCCGAAGGCGCCGCCAGGCGGTTGGTGGCTGGTCCCGCCGTTCAGGGAAACCAGGGGCCAGCCGGGAGACCGCCCCTAGTGGGCCGTCTTGATCTTGTTGAAGTCGAGCGTGTTTTCCTCGGGCGAGGCGGTGATGCTCATCACTTCGCTGCGCTTGAAGACCACGATGTAGGCCAGGCAGGCGATGTAGATGCCGATCACCGCGGTGCCGATCCACTGGATCTGCAGCCACTGGCTCTGGAATGCCAGGGTGAGGGCAAACAGCACAACCGCATTGCCCAGCACATAGGGAATGGTGCCGAAACGCTTGGCCGTCAGGTTCAGGTTGTCGGTGTAGAGGCGGATCAGCGAGTCAAAGGAGTTGACCACAAAGATGATGCCCACCGCGACCATGGAAACGTTGATCAGCAGCGTCGTTTCGATGCTGTTCAGATGGTAGTAGTAGAGCACCGAAAACCACACACCCAGCGGGATTGACGGGAAGATCAGCAGGGCTGTCAGCACCTGCCAGGTGCGCAACCCGCCGACAAAGCGCGAAGTGAACTGGCCGATCATGATCGACCAGGCGAACCACCAGAACAGGTAGAATTCGTGGTAGTCGGTCAGCGGCAGAACGAATTTGTGAATGTTTGCAAAATAGCCGCCGATGTTGGAGGCGGTATCACCAAAGGCGCCCAGACCCATGCCGGAATAGGCCCACATGCCGAGGATCAGCACCAGGAACAGCACGGTGGAGCCGACGGACAGAATGCGCACGTATTTGATGTCGGTCGAGGAGAAGGCGGCAAACAGGATCACCAGGAAGGTGATGGCATAGAAAGCCGGGATCACCGTTTCGCCGTCGCCCATGAAGGTGGCGTAATACGGCAGGTAGATCAGGAACAGCGCGCCGGTGAAGGCGCAGGTGCCGATGATCACGATGTTGTTAATCCATTTCACCAGCGGGATCTCGAAGAACTTCACCCGCGGTTCAATGACGCAGAAATAGAAGGTCGTCAGGAAGTAGAAGCCCCAGATCAGGAAGCCCCAGAAGCCGAATTCCAGCGCCAGCGGGTTGGTGAAGCCATAGGCCGGCTCGGCCGCGATGTCGGCATAAAGCGGGAAGTCCCAGGCCAGCGGGAACATGATCAGGCCCACGTCCAGCCCCGAGGTGAAGAGAATGGCGATAAAGGTGAACAAGTGAACCGGGGTCACGCCGACGTTGCGGACGTTCCACCACTTGATCACGCAGAACACCACCAGCGCAAAGGCCAGCAGAATCCCGAATGAAATGATTGAAGTCATATGTCCCTCCCATTTCCGGGCGGTTTCCGCCCTTAGACATGGGAGGAGTACATATCACAGCCGGCTGATGCGCCAAACAGTTTTTTAAACGGTCATTCAAGTTTCCATTTCACGCTAACAACAGTTGAAACCGCCCCCCAATTGCCGCACAACTTATTCATGAGCAGGAAACGCATCCGGGACATCCGCAACGAAGAGCTGATCGAAGCCACCATCGTTGCCGTGCACAAGCGCGGTTACGGGGTTGTAACCATGGCGGAAATCGCGCGTGAGGCTGGCGCCTCGGCGGCGTCGATCAACTATTATTTCGGCTCCAAGGAAGGGCTGATGGAAGCCACCATGCTGCACCTTCTGGGCAAGCTCCGCCGCGCGATGAGCGAGGGTTACGCAACCGCCCGAACCCCGCGCGAGCGGCTTTATGCGGTGATGGATGCGAATTTTGCCGACGATCTGTTCACCGTGCCGCAGTGCAGCATCTGGATGCAGTTCTGGGCAAATGCCCCCTATTCGCCACGCCTCAGCCGCCTGCACCGAATCAACCGGGCCCGGGTGCGCAGCCATTTCCTGGCGGAACTGCGGGCGCTGCTGCCTGCCGGGCAGCTGGAGACCGCGCGGCAGGCGCTGCAGTGCTACATGGACGGGGTCTGGCTGCAGGCGGCGCAGTCCGACGATCCGCTGAACCCGGATGAAGCCCGCGCTGCGGCGCACCGGGTGGTGGATCTGGTGATCCCCTGAAGGCGCTGTCTGCCAGCACCCCGGCCCCGGCGCCCTGCCTCTAGTACAGCCGCCAGTAGTCCAGCCGGGTGCCGTGCGGCAGGTAGATCAGTGTCATACTCTCGGCAGTCAGGGATTTGATCTGGTAACACAGGCTGGTTCCCCTCACGCTGTCCCAGACCATCAGGTAGTCGCCCTCCCCTTCGGTTCCGCCGCAGCTGCCCTGCACCGCGATGAATTCCGGGGGCAGCTCGATGCCGCCGTAGCTGAGCAGGCGCACGGCGCCGGAGATTGTGAACCTGTCCTTTGGATTCCGCTCCGACATCCATTCCCCCTGCATCTGCTGCAGCATCCGGTCGAACCGGTTCGGTGCGCGCGGCGTGACGCTGTGCAATTCCAGCTCGCCAGAGTTGCCGAACCGGGTGATCATCTCACCGTCAACCTCCAGCGGGGCGCCGCGCAGCAGTCCCAGAAGATAGGTAAAGACCGGATCCGAGATCTCCACCCTGCCCTCGGCGCCGAGCTCGAAGCCGTTGCCGACAAACCTGCAGGTGACAGTGTCCGCTGCATCCTGCCGGGTGCAGCCCTGAAAGACCACGTCCACCGAATAGTGCTCCCCGTCTTCCGTGGCGTGGCTTACATCCTGCGGCCGTGCAGCTGCAGCACCGCCGCTTGCGGGTTGCGAACGGCGGCTGAGATATACCACGTGGTCCTCCGCGCCGGTGACCGCCTTGGCAAACCCCTGCCTGGCACGATCCCGCTGCACACAATCCGCGCGCCCCTCAATCCGGAAGCGGCCCGGTGCGGTGCAGAACCGCACACTGTCGTCGCGGAAGCTGTACCCGGGGCTTTCGGCGCGGAAGTAGAAATAGCTGCGGTGATACACCTGCGGCACCGGTTCCGCGCAATCGCCCGAAGGCAGCGGCTGCCAGCCCTGCGAAACCCAGCGGCCACCGGTGTGCAAGGTGACGGCCAACTGATGCTGGACCTCTGTATCGTTGCAGATACGGGTCCCGGCCCGGGCCGCCATATTGCCAAAGAGCACGTCCAGCAGCAGCACCGGCAGCCAAAGGTATTTCATCATTCTCCGCCCCCGCAAATGTCTGCAAGCGCGGGGCTTTACCCCGGCGCCGCAACAATCATAAGGAGATTAAACGCCTGCTGCATTACCGGAAAGTGAAAGACCTTTCTTATTTATCCTGGCTTCACGCCAGGAAATGAAGCTGACCGCGGCCAGGATCAGCCCGCCGCCGGACATCACCCAGACGTCAGCGGGCTCGGCAAATGCCAGGGCGCCAAGCAGCGTCGCCCAGACCAGCTGCAGGAATGTGACCGGCTGGGTCACCGCCACAGGCGCCGCGGCAAAGGCCAGGGTCATGGTATAGTGGCCCGCGGTGGCAAAACAGGCGACCCCGAACAGGATGCCGATCTCGGCCGGCGTCGGCGTCACCCAGACCGCCAGCGCAAAAGGCGCCAGCCCCAGGGTCACAAAGACCGACAGCATGCTGACCACAACCGCCGGGCTGTTGCTGCCGACGGTAAATTTGGCGATCAGATAGGAGGCGCCGAAGAACACGGCAGTGAACAGCATCGCGATATGGCCGGGCGAAATCTCGCGGAAGCCCGGCCGCAGGATGATCGCGGCGCCGACCAGCGCCACGGCTATCGCGGAAATCCGGCGGATCGCAAGTTTCTCGCCCAGGAACAGCGCCGCGCCCAGGGTGACATAGACCGGCGACAGGTAATTCATCGCGGTGACCTCGGCCAGCGGGATCTGGGTCATGGCAAAGAACCACAGGATCACCCCGGCGGTATGCACCGCGCCGCGGCCCGCAAACAGCGCCCAAAGCCGCGGGGTAAGATGCGCCCGGCGCAGGGCTCCGGCCATCGGGATCAGGAAGACCAGCCCCATCAGATAGCGCAGAAAGGCGCTTTCAGCGGGCGGGATGCGGCTGCCAAGATATTTGACCAGCGCCGTAACTGCCACAAAGCAGAGACCGGTGACGACCATCCAGAACACGCCCTTGAGCGGGTTCTGTGCATGTTGGATGGCGGCGGCGGTCTGGCTCATAGGCTGACAGAACACCGGTTCGGGCGGCGGCGCAAGACTTCACATGTGAATTATTTACGGGGTTCGGGCAGCGGGGTGAATTCCTGATCATCGCCGGGGGGCAGATGAAAACGCCCCTGCTGCCAGTCGCCGGCCGCCCAGGAGGCCTTGGCCGCCTCGATCCGGTCGCGGGAGGAGGCGACGAAGTTCCACCAGATGTAACGCGGCCCGTTCAGCGTTTCACCGCCCAGCGCCATCAGCCGCGCCCCTTGCGGGCCGGCGGTCACGGTGATCTCATCCCCCGGGCGGAACACCATCATGCGGCCGGCCTCAAATGTTTCACCGGCAATTTCCACTGACCCTTGCGTGACATAGAGCCCCCGGTCCTCGTGATCCGATGGCAGCGGCAGCTTGGCCCCGGCCTGGAGAACCGCATCAGCATAAAAGGTTTCGGAATAAAGCGTTGCAGGCGCCTTTTCACCCCAGGCCGAGCCAAGGATCAGGCGCACAGCTTTGCCCTTGCCCTCGAGCAGCGGCAACGCCTCCTTGCCATGGTGTTCGAAACTGGCGGGTGCATCCTCGTGGCTCTCGGGCAGTGCGATCCAGGTCTGGATGCCGAACAGGCTGC
The DNA here is from genome assembly GCF_055902035.1 of Leisingera sp. SA215. Taxonomy (NCBI): domain Bacteria; kingdom Pseudomonadati; phylum Pseudomonadota; class Alphaproteobacteria; order Rhodobacterales; family Roseobacteraceae; genus Leisingera; species Leisingera sp. SA215. The sequence continues at coordinate 127,348 of NZ_JBVVXU010000004.1, forward strand.
TTGAACCTGCGCGGGTTGCAGGTGAGGTGCGCTCGGAATGGGTGACGCCCTGGCCTGCCAGCATCCAGTTCACCTCGCCCGGATAGATCATCTGATGGGTGCCCAGGGAATCGCGGTGTTCAAACTCGCCCTGATAGAGGTAAGTGACGGTGCCGAGGCCGATATGCGGATGCGGCCGCACGTCGATGCCCTGCCCGGTCAGGAATTCGGCCGGGCCGGCCTGATCGAAAAAGATGAACGGCCCGACCATCTGGCGGCGCGGCGCGGGCAAGGCGCGGCGGACCTCAAACCCGCCGATGTCGCGGGCGCGCGGGATGATCACCGTTTCAATAGCGTCAAGGCTGCCCGCATCGGGGCATTGCGGTTCCAAAGCCGGGTTCCAGCTCATCCTTCCCTCCTGTTGGCGGCTGCAGGAGAAAGGTAGCGCGTTTCAGCGCAGGCGTTAGGGGGCCTCGCGCACAGGGGCTGTTCGTCACATCAACAGGAGCTTTAGCGCAATCGCCCACATGGTGAGGCCGACAAGGGCGTCCAGCACCTGCCAGGCGCGCGGGCGGGCAAAGACCGGGGCCAGCAGGCTGGCGCCATAGCCGAGCGTGAAGAAGAAGGTGAAGCTGGCGATGGCGGCACCGGCGGCAAAGACCAGCGGCTGCGGATACTGGGCCGAAATCGACCCCAGCAGCACCACGGTGTCCAGATAGACATGCGGGTTCAGCCAGGTGAGCGCCGCAACCGTCGCCAGCACCGGCAGCAGGGCCGCGCCTGCGCCTTCGCCCGCGGCGTCCAGGGTTTCGCCGCCGCGCCAGGCCGCGCGCAGCGCGCGGGCGCCGTACCAGATCAGAAAGACGGCACCGCCCCAGCGCATCGCCTGCTCAAACCACGGAACCGCCAGCGCCACCGAGCCGAAGCCCAAGACCCCTGCGGTGATCAGCAGCGCGTCGGAGCCGGCGCAGGTGAGGCAGATCCAGAACACATGCTGGCGCCGCAGCCCCTGGCGCAGGACAAAGGCGTTCTGGGCGCCGATCGCCATGATCAGGCTCAGGCCAAGGGCAAATCCGGCAAGCAGGCTGGGGGGCATCGTGGTCTCCATCGTTGTGCTGGGGATTTGACTAAGGCCCGCCGTGGCATTAATCCAGTTAAAGAAGCTTATGTCAGATTAGAGTTGCTAATGCAGATGGATCCCAGCCAGCTGGCAGCGCTGAGCGCGGTGCTGCGCCTCGGCGCCTTTGAGGCGGCGGCGCATGCGCTGTCGGTGACACCTTCGGCCGTCTCGCAGCGGATCAAGGCCTTGGAGGACCGCATTGGCACTGCGCTGGTGCTGCGCGGCACGCCGTGCACCGGAACCGCGGCGGGACTCAGGATAGCCAAACATGCCGAGGACATCGGCCTCTTGGAGGCGCAGCTGGCGCGTGAATTGTCACTGGAGGCGGACCACGGCCCGGTGCGGCTGCGGATTGCAGTCAATGCCGACAGCCTGGCCAGCTGGTTCATCGAGGCAATGGCTGATGTGGACGGGGTGCTGTTCGATCTGCTGGTGGACGATCAGGACCACAGCGCGGAGTGGCTGAAACGGGGCGAGGTTTCGGCGGCGGTGACCGCCAGTTCCAAGCCCGTGACCGGGTTTGACGCCTATCCGCTGGGCACGCTGAATTACGTGGCAACCGCCAGCCCGGATTATTTGGCGCGGTGGTTCCCGGACGGGGTGACCCCCGAGGCGGCATCCCGCGCGCCCTGCCTGATCTTCAACGCAAAAGACAATCTGCAGCGGCTGTGGCTGGAACGGAATGCAGCGCCGGGGCTGTCACCGCCGGCGCACTACCTGCCCTCGACACAAGCCTTCATTGATGCTGCCGCAGCGGGCCTGGGCTGGGGCATGAACCCGCAGGCCATGGTCGCCGGCGACATCCGCAGCGGACGGCTGGTGCCGTTGATTCCGGACACCGCCCTGCCGGTGCCCCTGACCTGGCAGGTTGCGCGGATCATGGCCCCTGCCCTTGCGGAAGTGACCCGCGCAGTGCAGAAATCAGCTAAGATGCATTTGTCGCACGCCGCATGAGGAAGGCCGCCCATGGTTTCAAAAGACGCTCTCAGCTATGATCCGCTGCCCTTACCGGACCGGGCTGGGTATTCCGACACGGAAATGCAGCAAAAGGCGGCCGGTTTCCTGACCCATATGCAGCGGCGGCACTCGGTGCGGGATTTTACTGATCAGCCGGTGCCGCGGCAGGTGATCGAGACCTGTATCCGCGCCGCCGGAACGGCCCCCTCGGGGGCCAATCACCAGCCCTGGTTCTTCACCGCGATCTCCCGCCCCGAGCTGAAGGCGCGGATCCGCGCCGAGGCTGAGGAAGAGGAGAAAAAGTTCTATGCGGGCGGTGCGGGCGATGAATGGATCAAGGCGCTGGAGCCGATCGGCACCAATGCGGAAAAACCGCATCTGACCACCGCGCCCTGGCTGATCGTGGTGTTTGCCCAGCGCTGGGGGGAATTCGAGGACGGTAGCCGCTACAAACACTATTACGTGCCGGAAAGCGTCAACATCGCCACGGGTGTTTTGCTGACGGCGCTGCATACCGCGGGCCTGTGCACCCTTACCCACACGCCGAACCCGATGAAGTTCCTGAACGGCGCCCTGGGCCGCCCAGCCGCGGAAAAACCGACGATGATCATTGCCGTGGGCCATCCGGCAGAGAGCGCCACAGTGCCATCTGTTGCCAAGCTGAAAAAACCGCTGGAGGAGATCTCAGCATTTCTGGAGTGACAGCCGCCGCGGGGATCCGGAAAATTCAAACTTTCCGGCCAATTTTCTTGCAAGAAAATTGCACCGTTTACGGCAGCCGGTGCGGCTGATGCGGCAGCCTGCCTCCCTGCGCCGCAGCCTGGGCCTGCAGGTGCTGCTGCCGCGGGCGGGGGTTGTGCTGGTCTGGCTGGCGCTGAACCAATGGGCCCGCCTGCCGCTGCCGCTGGTCTTTTCCCTGATGGCGGCGGACGGGCTGTTTCTGATCTGGCAGGCCCGTGTCTTTCTGCAAAGCGCCGATGCGCATGTGCGCAGCACCGGGGCGATGGCGCCGGTCTGGGGCGGCTATCTGGTGTTCATGCTGGCCGGCTTTGCCGCGATCGCCCTGTGGTGGGAGGCGCAGCTGATTGCCCGGACGGCGGATGAACCCGCTTATGCCGAACAGCGGCAGCAGGAACGCGAGGCGCTGTACCGGCTGACGGTGTCCGAAGATGGCCGGGTGCTGGTGTTTGACGGCGAGATCACATTCGGGCTGACCGGGCGGATAAACCGGATGGCCCGACGGCACCCCGGCCTGCAGCAGATTTCCCTGACCGGTCCCGGCGGGCTGATTGCCGAAGCCCGGGGTGCGGCCAGGCTGATCCGGGACCGCGGGCTGGCCACCCGGGCAGAGGGTTTGTGCGCGTCGGCCTGCACGCTGATGTTCACGGCCGGCCACCGGCGCAGCCTGGGGGCCCTCGGGCAATTGGGGTTTCACGGCTATGGCTTGCAGTCCGCCGGCGGCCTGCCGCAGATCGACCTGGAGAAAGAGCAGGAAAAGGACCATGCGTTTTTGCTGGCGCAAGGGGTGAGCGCAGCCTTTGCAGACAGGATATTCGCCATCCCGCACAATCAGATCTGGATACCGGACTCTGCAGCCCTGCGCGCAGGCGGTGTTTTGACCGACTAACGGCCCTGCCGCCGGGCAACCGGGTTTTCCTTGCTGCATCCGCCAATCCCCCCTGGCGTTTCGGCAATCAACCGGGGGACATTCGGACATCAATCGCCTTTTTGCGGCTGCGGGTCTGGGAGTGGGCTTGGCCGCATCACCTGCTATTGCCGGGCTGGAAATCTGCAGCAAAGCAGGGCAAAGCCGAAGCCTGGCCATCGGCTATTCCAGCGTCGGGGACTGGGTTCCCGGAGGCTGTTGGAACATTCCGGCCGGAGCGTGCAAAACGCCGGTCCGCGGCGATTTGAAGACACGCAAGTACTATTCCCGCGCCAATGCATCAGGTCCGGCTCTTGCCAGCGGCGTTTACACGTTCTGCACCTCGCCTGAACCCTTCGCCATTCACCATTCACGGCGACAGCCAATGCGGCCCGCGCGGAGATGAAACACAGGGCTTTCGCAAGCTGGACGCGGCTGCGCTGCCCCCCTCGGCCTTGCGGCCTCACCCCCGGAGTTTTTGCGACCGGAAAGAATCCGCGGCCCGGTTCGGCTGGTTCGGTTCGGCCGGTCCGGACGTAAAAAGGCCCGCCGGTCCGGCGGGCCTGAAGCGTGAAACGGCAGCCGCGGCTTAGAGCTGCGCCATGACCTCGTCGGAGGCTTCAAAGTTGGTGGTGACGCGCTGCACGTCATCGTCATCTTCCAGCGCATCGACCAGCTTCATCAGCTTTTGCATGCCTTCGAGATCCAGCTCGGTGGTGGTGCCCGGTTTCCAGACCAGCTTGGTGCTCTCGGACTCGCCCAGCTCCGCTTCCAGTGCGCTGGAGACATCGTTGAGGTCGGTGTCGGCACAATAGATGATATGGCCGTCCTCCGAGCTTTCGACATCTTCGGCGCCGGCTTCGATTGCTGCCATCATCACGGTATCGGCGTCGCCGGCAGAGGCCGGATAGGTGACTTCGCCCTTGCGTTCGAACATGAAACCGACCGAGCCGGTCTCGCCCAGGTTGCCGCCATTCTTGGAGAAGGTCGAACGCACGTTGGATGCGGTGCGGTTCTTGTTGTCGGTCATTGCCTCGACGATCACAGCCACGCCGCTGGGGCCATAGCCCTCGTAGCGGATTTCGTCATAGTTTTCGGCGTCGCCGCCCACGGCCTTTTTGATCGCGCGGTCGATCACATCCTTGGGGACGGACTGGCTTTTGGCTTCCTTCACCGCCAGGCGCAGACGCGGGTTCTTGTCGGGGTCAGGGTCGCCCATCTTGGCGGCCACTGTGATCTCCTTGGCCAGCTTGGAAAACAGTTTCGACCGCGCCGCGTCCTGACGGCCCTTGCGGTGCTGAATGTTTGCCCATTTTGAATGGCCTGCCATGGTGCATCCTTGCTGCTGAATATCTGAATTGGCGCCCATATAGCCTTTGTCAGTGCCGGGATTCAAGCACCCTGCCCGCGGCTTGGCCCTTGCTCCGCGGGGTTTCGCGGTTAAGCTGGCGCGATGACATATGACCAAGCCGTTTTGTTTTCGCTATTTGCTGCCGTTTTTGCCCTGCTGTTGTGGGGGCGCTACCGGTATGATCTGGTGGCCTTTGCCGCGCTGATGGCGGGGGTGGTGCTGGGGGTGGTGCCTGCAAGCGGCGCCTTTGCCGGGTTCGGCCATCCGGCAACGCTGGTGGTGGCGCTGGTACTGATCGTTTCAGCCGGTCTGGTGCGGTCAGGCGCGGTGTTTCTGATCACCCGCACCTTGGTGGATTCCGCGCGGGGGCTGGGCGGCCATATTGCGTTGATGGGCGGGGTCGGCGCGGTGTTGTCGGCCTTCATGAACAATGTGGCGGCGCTGGCGCTGCTGATGCCAGTGGATATCCAGACCGCGCGCAAAGCCGGCCGGGCGCCGGGGCTGAGCCTGATGCCCCTGTCCTTTGCCACCATTCTGGGCGGCATGGCGACCCTGATCGGCACACCGCCCAACATCATCATCGCGGCGATCCGGGAGGAGCGGCTGGGAGAGCCGTTCCGGATGTTCGATTTTGCCCCTGTGGGCGGCGTGGCGGCGCTGGCGGGACTTGCCTTTGTGGCCTTGGCCGGCTGGCGGCTGATCCCGGCGCGGGAGAATGCAGCGGGCGCGTCCGAGGCGCAGCTTGCCCCCTATATCGCGGAGCTGACGGTCGGTGAAGACTCGGAGGTTGCCGGCAAGCGGCTGGGCGAGCTGGAGGAAGAGGCCGAGAAGGCGGACGTGGCCATTCTGGGGCTGATCCGCGATGGCAAGCGGCGCTACGGGCGCTCGGTGGCGGCGGTGCTGCGGGAAGGCGACACACTGGTGATCGAGGCGGAGCCGGAGGCGCTGGACGAGTTCCGCAGCGCGCTGAAGCTGGACTTTGCCGATGCCGCCCGGCAGGACAAGCTGACCGCCGCCGGCGAGGGGCTGGAACTGGTGGAACTGGTGGTGCCGGAATCCGCCCGCATCCGCGGCCGCAGCGCACAGTCGATCGGCCTGTCCTGGCGGCAAAGCGCGGTTCTGCTGGGGGTTGCCCGGCAGGGCCGCCGGATCACCCGGCACATCCGGCAGACCGATATCGAGGCCGGTGACATCCTGCTGCTGCTGTGCCCGCGCGGCCGGGTTGCGGATGTGGCGGAATGGCTGGGCTGCCTGCCGCTGGCGCAGCGCGGGCTGGCGGTGACGGCAAATGATAAGACCTGGGCCGCCATCGGCCTGTTTGCCGCCGCAGTTCTGGCGGCCTCTGTCGGCCTGATCTACCTGCCGGTGGCCCTGGGGCTGGTGGCCATCGGTTATGTTCTGTTCAAGATCCTGCCGGTGGCGGAGATCTATGATCACGTGGAATGGCCGGTTGTGGTGCTGCTGGGGTCGATGATCCCGCTGGGGGCGGCACTGGACAGCTCTGGCGGCACCGCACTGATTGCCAATGCGCTGACAAGCCTGACCGAAGGCCTGCCCGCCTGGGCGGTGCTGACAGTGCTGATGGTGGTCACCATGACGCTGTCGGATGTGCTGAACAATACCGCCACGGCGATTGTCGCAGCACCCGTGGGCATTCAGATGGCAGAGTCCCTCGGGGTTTCTCCTGATCCGTTTCTGATGGCGGTGGCGGTCGCTGCCTCGGCGGCGTTCCTGACGCCGATCGGGCATAAGAACAACACGCTTGTACTGGGTCCCGGCGGGTATCATTTTGGCGATTACTGGCGGATGGGGCTGCCGCTGGAGGTCTTGGTCATTGCCGTTTCCATTCCGGCAATCCTGGTATTCTGGCCTTTGTAGCGGGGGCAAACTTTTGCGGAAACGTTTTGCCCAAATCCTTTCACAAGGATTTTGCCGCCTGCGCGGATACCTCGGCAGGCTGCGTTTGCCAGTCCGCCCAGGCCTGCGTCATCAGCACAATGGCTGTTGATCCGCCCAGAACCGCGATCAGGAACAGTTTTCTGAAGTCCATGTGCCACCCTGTGAAACAGTCCCTGTTTCATATAGGCACGGCCGTAACAATTTCATGTAAACAGAGGGTGATGCGGCGGAACACTGCCATCAACAAAGGCATCCCGTGCTATCAGAGCGGCCAGAAAAACGGAATGATCAGCGACGCCAGCATGCCGACAGTCAGGTTCAGCGGGATGCCGACACGCAGAAAATCGGTGAACTTATAACCGCCCGGACCGTAAACCAGCGTATTGGTCTGGTAGCCGATCGGGGTGGCAAACGAAGCCGAGGCGGCCACCATCACGGCCACCACCAAGGGACGCGGATCCACCCCCATCGCCTGGGCCAGGCCAATGGCAATCGGGGTCACCACAACCGCCACCGCATTGTTCGATACCAGCTCGGTCAGGACAGAAGTCAGCAGATAAACCGCCCAGACCAGCAGGACCGGAGGCAGCATCGACAAGGCGGGTGCGATGGCGTTGACGATCAGGCTGACGGCACCGGAGCTTTCCAGCGCGGCCCCGATGGCAAGCATCGAAAAAATCAACGCCAGCAGCCGCCCGTCCACAAAAGAGAACGCCTCATCCGCGTCGATGCAGCGGGTCACGAACACCAGTGACACCATCAGCAGCGACAGCATCAGGATCGGCGCAACGCCCAGGGCGGCCAGCAGAACGATGCCGAGCAGCGCAACAACGGCAATCGGCGCGTGGCTGCGGCGGTAGGCGCGCTGGGTCGGTTGCGAGACGTCTGCCAGATCCATATCGGTCGCCAGACGCTGGATATCGGCGGGGGCCCCCTCCAGCAGCAGGGTATCGCCGATCCGCACCACAAGGTCATCCAGCTGCACGCCGATATTCTGGTTCCGGCGATGCACCGCCAGGGGATAGACGCCATAGCGGCGGCGCAGGCGCATCGCGCCCAGGCTGCGGCCGACCATGCGGCAGCCCGGAGTGATCAGCACTTCGACGGTTTCAGTTTCCACTGCCGAAACCTGGTCGACCCGTTTCAGCTCCTTATTGCTTTGCAGACTCAGCAGCTCGGTCATTCTGGTCCGCAAAACCACCCGGTCGCCGACCTGCAGTTCAACGCCCTCGAGGTTGCGGCGCAGCGATTCATCGCCGCGGATCACGTCGATCAGCCGCACACCGGGGCGCTTGAACAGCTGCACGCCGGATGCTTCGCGGCCGATCAGGTTGCTTTCCGGCGGGATCACCGCTTCGGTGAAGAACTTCATCTTGGACTTGTCACTGAGCAGCATGGCCATGCTGTCGCGGTCCGGCAGCAGCCGCGGTGCGATAAAGCGCAGGTAGATCATGCCATAGACGACCAGGATCACGCCCAGCGGGGTGACCTCAAAAATCGTGAAGGGTTTCAGGCCCTGCGCCCGCGCCACGCCGTCCACCAGCAGATTGGTCGAGGTTCCGATCAGCGTCAGCGTGCCGCCCAGGATCGCCGCATAGCTGAGCGGGATCAGCATCTTGGACGCCGAAACATTGAGGGTGCGGGATATCTGGATGAATACCGGGATCATCACCACCACCACCGGCGTGTTTGACACAACGGCAGAGGCGGCAACCACAAAAGCCATCAGCAGGGCGACCGCAAGCCTCGGGTTCACCTCGGCCTGTGTCTTGGCGATTTGGGTAAAGGCATCAAGGGCGCCGGTCCGCACCAGGGCGCCCATGATGATGAACATCGCGGCAATTGTCCAAGGCGCCGGGTTGGACAGAACCGGCAGCGCCTGATCGTATGGCAGAACGCCGGTGGCCAGCATTGCTGCCACGCCGGTCAGCGCCACAACCTCGGTGGGGTAGGTTTCGCGCAGGAAGGCCACAAACATGGCCAGGACAATGGCTATAGCCAGGGCCGCGCTGCCGGTATCACCAAATTGGAAGAACTGCATATGCCGTGATTATGCCCATATTGTTTCAGGCGGGTTTAGCGCGCCGCTGCACGCTCCGCCATCGCGCAGTTTCCCTGAATCCCCGGGACTGAGCAAGAATTTCCGCATCTGCTCAGCAGCTGAGGCCTGCATTCGGGAATTTGTGCGGAAAATCGCGTCTGCACCGGCAAAACATCCCGCCCCAGCTGCGCCGCATGGCGCAAGGGGCAAGGGGTTAAGGGGCCGCCTCCTGCAGCAGGCCGCCGTTGCGCACCATGCGAATCTGCTTGGCCTCGCCAGTGCGGTCGTCGGTCTCGACAAACACACCGGACAGGCTGGCCTCGCCATTGGCGGGGGTAAAGCGCGCCTTGGGCATTCCGGTCAGGAAGCGGCGCATCGGCTCGGCCTTATCCATGCCGATGACTGAATTGTAGTCGCCGCACATGCCGGCATCGGTGAGGTAGCCGGTGCCATCGGACAGGATCTGCGCGTCCGCTGTCGGCACATGGGTGTGGGTCCCCACCACCAGCGAGGCACGCCCGTTGCAAAAATGGCCCATCGCCATTTTCTCGGAGGTGGCTTCGCAATGCACATCCACGATGATGGCCTGGGCCAGCCCGCCGCGGGGGTGCGATTTCAGCACCGCCTCAACCGCGCCGAAGGGATCGTCGAAGGCGCGTTTCATGAATACCTGGCCCAGCACCTGCACCACCAGCACCTTGCGCCCGCCCGGGGCCTGGAACAGCCGGTAGCCGCGGCCCGGTGCGCCTTTGGCAAAGTTCAGCGGCCGGATAATGCGCTGTTCCTGTTCGATGAACTGCAGCATGTCCTTCTGATCAAAAGCATGGTCGCCGAGGGTCAGGCAATCGGCCCCGGCCTCCAGCAGCAGCTTGGCGTGCTCGCCGCTCAGCCCCATGCCGTTGGAGGCGTTTTCGCCGTTCACCACAACAAAATCGAGCCGCCAGTCCTGGCGCAGCCGCCGCAGATTTTCGGTAATGGCACTGCGCCCCGCGCGGCCCATCACATCGCCTAAAAACAGAATTCGCATTCCGGCGTGGTACGCCGTTGCGGCCGGCAGAACAAGGCCTGCGAGCCGCGCGCAAAACTTTTCTGAAAAATTTTGCCAGGGTTTTTCACCAAAACCCTGGCGGTCTGGCCAATGTCAGCGGCTGAATTGCAGGATCCGGCTTTCGGTAACCACCATGTCGAGCGGCTGGTCGGTGGGTTCCAGCGGCAGGTCTTCGGCCTCTTGCGCGTCATAGGCAAAACCGATCGCCAGCGTCGCCCGCTTGCCGCGCAACAGCTCCAGCGTGCGGTCATAGAAGCCGCCGCCATAGCCCAGCCGCCCGCCCTTGGCATCAAAGGCAACCAGCGGAACAATCAGGATCTCAGGCTCGAAAAAATCGTCCGTTTCAGGAACCATGGCGCCAAAGGGGCCGTCGCGCAGCGGACCTTCGGGCTGCCAGCGGCTGAATTTCAGCGGCTGGCCCGCCCCCATGATCACCGGTACGCCAACAGGCCCATGCGCAGCCGCTTCGGCCATTGCCGGCACCGGGTCGATTTCAGTCCGGATCGGCAGAAAGCCCGACAGCGGCACACCGCGGTAACCGGCCAGCACCTCGGACAGATGGCCGGCGGCGCCTGGGATATTGCGGGCATGCGCTTCCTTGCGGCGGGCAAAGGCGGCCTTGCGGGCAGCGGCCTTGATTTCAGTCAGATCCGTCATCGCGGTCTCCTACAGCAAAACGGTTGCGGCAAGCCCGAGGAAGGCAAAAAAGCCGACCACATCGGTCACCGTGGTCACAAAGGCCCCAGAGGCCAGCGCCGGGTCAATTCCGGCTTTCTCCAATAGAACCGGGATCACCGTGCCCGCCAGCCCTGCCACGACCAGATTGATCACCATAGCGACTGCAATCACCACCCCCAGCATCGGCGAGCCGAACCAAGCGAGGCCCACCAGCCCCATCACAATGGCAAAGATCACCCCGTTGACCAGCCCCACCAGCACTTCCCGGCGGATCACCCGCCAGACGTTGGAGCCGGTCAGGTCGCGGGTGGCAATCGCACGCACCGCAACCGTCAGCGACTGGGTGCCGGCATTGCCGCCCATGGAGGCAACAATCGGCATCAGCACCGCAAGGGCCACAAACTGCGCGATAATTTCCTCGAACTGGGCAATCACCAATGAAGCCAGCACCGCCGTCACCAGGTTCACCGCCAGCCAGGGGAAGCGGCGTTTGGTGGTTTCTATCACCCGGTCAGCCAGCGAGCTTTCCTCGCCCACGCCAGCCAGACGCAGGATGTCTTCCTCGTGCTCCTCGTCCTGCACGATCATCGCGTCGTCGATGGTGATCACACCGACCAGGCGCCCTTCGCCATCGGTCACTGGCGCCGAGATCAGGTGGTACTGGTTGAAGGCATAGGCCACATCCTCCTCGTCCTGATCGGCGGGAATCACCTGGAAGGTGTCTTCGACCAGTTCGGTCAGCAGCACTTCGCGCTTGGTGGCCATGATCCGGCCAAGGGTGACATTGCCAATCGGGTGCAGGCGCGGATCGACCAGGACCACATGATAGAACTGGTCCGGCAGATCCTCGGAGTTGCGCATGTAATCAATGGCCTGCCCGACATTCCAGTGTTCGGGCGCCATCACCACTTCGCGCTGCATCAAACGGCCGGCCGAGTTTTCCGGATAGCTCAGCGACTGTTCGACCGCGACCCGGTCGGCATCTTCAAGCGCCTCCAGGATGGCTTCCTGCTGCGGCACCTCAAGGTCTTCGAGAAGGTCGACGACATCGTCGCTTTCCATCTCCCGGACCGCTTCGGCCAGAACCAGCGGGTTCAGCGTCTCGATGACTTCTTCACGGATCGACTCGTCCAGTTCGGACAGAATCTCGCCGTCAAACTCACGGTCGTAAAGGCGGATCAGCCGCGCCCGGTCGCTGGAACCGATCTGTTCCAGAAGGTCGGCGATATCTGCCGCATGCAGGTTTTCCAGCAGCTCCGTCAGCGCTTGCTGATCGCCCTGCTCCACCGCATCCAGAATCTGGACAACCAATTTCCGGTCCAGGTCGTAGGAGTCGTCCTGAGACAGGTCGCCGGTGATGTTGTCGCCGCTGCTCATGTGGTGCCCCCGGGCATTTTGTGAGTGTTTGCCTGCAAAATAGAAGAAGCGGCTACCGGAAAACAATGACATCGGCATAATTTACCGGAGCTGTTGCGGCGGGTATCCTGCCCGGAGCCATTTTGCAAGGAAAGGGTTGGAAGAATGGGCACCGATTACATCCTGAAAGGGCACGTGCTGTCTTTTACCGGCTCTCCCTTTGCGGCGGAGCGGCCCGAAGATGCGGTCCGGCTGCTGGACGCGGTGGCGGTGCAGGACGGCCGGGTCGCAGGTGCGGGGCCGCTGGCACAGATGCAGGCACTGCTGCCGCAGGCGGAAGCCGTCGATCACAGCGGCAAGCTGATCATGGCCGGGTTTGTGGACGCCCATGTGCATTACCCGCAGACCGCGATTATCGCCAGTTGGGGCAAGCGCCTGATCGACTGGCTGAACAGCTATACCTTCCCCGAGGAGATGCGGTTTGCGGACCGGGCCTATGCCGATGAAATCGCCGGCCGATACCTGGACCTGACAGCGGCGCATGGCACCACCACGGTGTGCAGCTATTGCACCATTCACCCGGAAAGCGTGGATGCGTTCTTCGCGGCGGCGCACGCGCGCGGGCAGCGGGTGGTTGCGGGCAAAACCTGCATGGACCGCAACGCACCCGGCGGCCTGCAGGACACGGCGCAGTCGGCATATGACGATTCGGAGGTGCTGATCGGGCGCTGGCACGGCGTCGGCCGGCTGGAATATGCAATTACCCCGCGGTTCTCCCCCACCTCCACCCCGGAGCAGCTGGAGGCGATGGGGGCCTTGTGGGGCAAGCACCCTGAATGCCTGATGCAAACGCATCTGAGCGAGCAGACGGATGAGATCGATTGGGTCAGATCCCTGTTCCCGCAGGCGCGGGATTACCTGGACACCTACGAGGAATTCGGCCTGCTGGGCGCGCGCGGGATTTATGGCCATGCGATCCATCTGGAGGAGCGTGAACGGCACCGGCTGCGGGACTATGGCGCGGCGCTGATCCATTGCCCGACGTCGAACACATTCATCGGCTCCGGGCTGTTCGATATGGCCGGGCTGATGGCCGAGGGGCAACGGATCGGACTGGCCACCGACACCGGCGGCGGGTCGAGTTTTTCGATGCTGCGCACGATGGCGGCGGCCTATGAAATCGGCCAGCTGCGCGGCACGCCCCTGCATGCGGCGCAGCTGTTGTGGCTGGCGACGCTTGGCTCGGCGACGGCGCTGCGAATGGAGCGGAGGATCGGCAATATCGCCCCCGGCATGGAGGCCGATCTGGTGGTTCTTGACCTATCCTCCACCCCCGCCATCGCCCAGCGGTCAGCCCGCGCCGAGGATCTGTGGGAGGCGGTGTTCCCCACCATCATGATGGGGGATGATCGGGCCGTGTCAGAGGTCTGGATCAGCGGGCGGCCGGTTGAGCAGAGGCGCTGACGCGCCTCGGCCTTGAGTATTTTCAGAAAGATGAAGCCAGCGCCCGCGCCAGTTTTCCGTGGCGTTCGATCAGCTGCGGCAGGTCGAGCGTGGTGATCTCGCCGCTGCGGATGATCTGCTTGCCTTCGACAAACAGGTGTTTCACCTGGGTTGGACCGGCCAGCAGCAACGCGGCGGCATCCCAGCTGCCGCTGGAGGCGATGCCGGCGGTGTCCCAGACGGCGATATCGGCCCGCTTGCCCGGCGCCAGCCGCCCGCAATCGGGGCGGCCCAGCACATCGGCGCCGCCGCGGGTGGCGATCTCCAGCGCCTCATAGGCGCTCATCGCGTCGGCGCCGTTGGCAACCCGCTGCAGCAGCATCGCCTGACGCGCCTCCGAGGTCAGGCTGGCCATGTCGTTGCTGGCAGATCCGTCCACCCCCAGCCCCACAGGAACCCCGGCGTCCCGCATTGCCCGCACAGGAGCAATGCCGCTGCCCAGACGGCAGTTGGAACAGGGGCAATGGGCAACACCGGTGCGGGTTCTGGCAAAGAGATCAATCTCTTGCACATCCAGCTTCACGCAATGGGCGTGCCAGACATCCTCGCCGGTCCAGCCCAGCTCTTCGGCATACTGGCCGGGGCGGCAGCCGAATTTGGCCTCGGAATAGGCAATGTCCTCGTCATTCTCGGCCAGGTGGGTGTGCAGCATCACGCCCTTGTCGCGGGCCAGCAGTGCGGCGTCGCGCATCAGCTCGCGGCTGACCGAGAAAGGCGAGCATGGCGCCAGGCCGACCCGGCACATAGAGCCCTCGGCAGGATCGTGGAAGGCATCCACCACGCGGATCATGTCATCGAGGATGGCGCGCTCTTCCTCAACCAGGCTGTCGGGCGGCAATCCGCCGTCGCTTTTGCCGATGCTCATCGCACCGCGGGTCGGGTGGAACCGCAGGCCCACATCGCGGGCGGCGTGAATAGTGTCCTCGAGACGGGAGCCGTTGGGATAGAGATACAGGTGATCCGAGCTGAGCGTGCAGCCCGAGAGCGCCAGTTCCGCCAGGCCCAGCTGGGCAGAGACGAACATTTCGTCCGGGGTGAACTGCGCCCAGATGGGATAGAGCCGTTGCAGCCAGCCGAACAGCAGCGCATCCTGCGCCCCCGGCACCGCGCGGGTCAGGTTCTGGTAGAGGTGGTGGTGGGTGTTCACCAGCCCCGGCGTCACCACGCTGCCGCGGCCGGAGACGACGTTTCCGCGGGTTTGCAGCCCCTGCCCCACGGCGGCAATCTCACCGCCGCGGATCAGGACATCGGCGCCATGCAGCACCCGCCGCGTATCATCCATCGTCAGGATGGTATCGGCATTTTGAATGAGGATCTCTGTCATTTTCACACACTCCAAAAGACAGCCCGCTTCAGAGGAATGTGCGATTGGCCGATGGAAAACGGGCGAAGAACCGGCCTGTGGGAAAACTACAGGCAGGCACGGCCGGGTTCAACCGGTTTACGCCTGCCGCAGCAGTTTCAGCGCAGACGCGTGGATATCCGCATTGGCTGCGGCCAGGGCACGGCCGCCGTTGTGGGCCGGGTTGCCCTGCCAGTCGGTGACCATGCCGCCCGCGGCCTGGATCAGCGCAATCGGCGCCTGAATGTCATAAGCATTGAGACCGGCCTCGATCACCAGATCCACTTGCCCTGCCGCCACCAGCGCATAGGCATAGCAATCGGTGCCGTAGCGGGTCAGTTTGGCCCGGGCCGAGACCCGTTCGAATGCGGCGCGGTCCTGCGGTGTGCCGACCTCCGGGAACGTGGTGAACAGGATCGCGTCTTCCAGCGCCGCAGTGGCACGGGTCTGCAATGGCCTTGCGCCAAGCGGGCCGGTCATGGCGGCAACGTCCGGTCCGCCGCAGAACCGCTCACCGGTATAGGGCTGGTCGATGACGCCCAGGAACGGGCCGTTTTCATCTGACAGCGCAATCAGCACGCCCCAGGTCGGCGTGCCGCTGATGAACCCCCGGGTGCCATCAATCGGGTCCAGCACCCAGGTGCGGCCGGAGGTGCCCGGCTTGGTGCCGAACTCCTCGCCCAGAATGCCGTCGCCGGGGCGCAAGTCTGCCAGAACTGCCCGCATTGCCTGCTCGGCGGCGCGGTCCGCAACAGTGACCGGATCAAACCCGCCTTCGAGTTTGTTCTCGGCGGTCAGCGCAGATGTGCGGAAATGCGGCAGGATGGCAGCGCGGGCTGCGTCTGCCATCCTGTGTGCAACGTCAAGATCTGAGAATGCGGCCTGTGTCATAGCGATACGGGTGCCACCCAGCCAAAATTATTGCAAGCGCAATCCCTGCCATCTGCAGGTTTTACGCCGGCAATCTGTCTGTATCGGCCGTCCGGATTTCAGGCGACGTCGCTCAGAACACGCGCCAATTCAAACAGGCGGCGGCGCTGGTTTTCCGGGATCGCATAGTAGGAGCGCACCAGATCAAGGGCTTCTTTGTCGCCCATCAGGTCTTCCGGAACGGAGGCTTTCTCCGCGGGCGTTTTGCCTTCTTCCTGCAGACCCTCGAAGAAGAAGCTTACCGGCACTTCAAGGGCATCGGAAATGTCCCAGAGCCGGGAAGCGCTGACCCGGTTGGCACCGGTCTCATACTTCTGAATTTGCTGAAATTTTATGCCGACCTGCTCGGCGAGTTGCTGCTGCGTCATGCCGATCAGCCACCGGCGGTGGCGGATGCGCTTTCCCACATGCACGTCAACGGGATGAGCCATGCGTTTCTCCTAAGTCTAAAAATCCGGCCGTAACCCGGACCGCTGCATTCCTATAACCTGTTCTGGCGGCTTCAATTCTTTACCGGAACGAGGCTCCCCATCAGAGCGATCTAAGCTCAACTTCTGAGCAAAAGTGTACAACCCTTGCGATTGATTGCAAGGCTGTCGTCGCCCCGTGCGCAGCCCGCACGTTCAACCGCATGATTTCATGTATCATTTTTATAAAGGTTTTATTGCCAAGCTGCTGACGATCACGTACCTCCCCAGAAATAGCGAGGTGCGCAGCGGTTCAGCCCCCCGCAAGTGTGATGGCGCGAATCACATGGAGTCCCGCAGAAGGTGAGGAAAAAACATGCAGGCTTTCCAAGTCCAGGCCTTTGACCGTCCGGCGTCGCTGGCCGAAATCCAAGTCCCCCCGCCGGGTCCCGGGGAGGCCGCCGTTGCGCTGCGGGCCTGCGGGCTGAACTTTGCCGACCTGCTGATGATGAAGGGCAGCTATCAGGACACGCCCGAGCCCCCCTTTACCCTGGGGCTGGAAGCGGCCGGCGTGGTGACGGACCTGGGCACGGGCACACAAGGGTTTGCTCCGGGAGACCGGGTCGCGGTGTTCGGCGGCTCCGGCGGGCTGGCCGAAGCCGGGGTTTTTGACGCAACCCGGCTGATCCGGATCCCTGACGCGATAAGTTTCGAACATGCCGCGGCAATGCAGATCGCCTATGGCACCAGCCACATCGCGCTGGATCACTGCGCCCGCCTGCAGCCGGGCGAGACGCTGCTGGTAACCGGAGCCGCCGGCGGTGTCGGGCTGACGGCTGTTGAAATCGGCAAGCTGATGGGCGCGACAGTGATTGCCCAGGCCCGCGGACGGGAGAAGCTGGAGGTGGCAGCGGCTGCCGGTGCGGATCACCTGGTCGATGCCGGTGAAGACCTGCGCAGCACTGTGAAGGCATTGGGCGGCGCTGACGTGGTCTATGACGCAATTGGCGGAGAGGTTTGGAAAGCGGCTTTCCGCTCTGCCAATCCCGGGGCGCGGCTGCTGCCGGTGGGGTTTGCCGGCGGGGAGGTGCCGCAGATCCCTGCCAACCACCTGCTGGTGAAGAACCTGACGGTGATTGGTTTCTATCTGGGCGGGTACATGAAATTCCGGCCCGAAGCGGTGCGCCGGTCCTTTGAGACACTTTTTGCCTGGCACGGGGAAGGCCGCATCACGCCGCATATCAGCCACACCTTGCCGCTGGAACGCGCAGCCGAAGGGCTGGACCTGCTGCGCAACCGCAAGTCCACCGGCAAGGTGGTGATCACTATGGGCAGCAACCGCTGACCGGAACAGGGAACAGCCGCGCGTCCGGGCTCCACGCGCCCGGCGCCGGAGCAACAGCGCTTCAACTGGCAGCGCGCAGCGGCGCGGACCACAGTCCCTGAAAGGCCTGACGGATGAATCCGGCCAGCTCCTCGACGTAGGGCGCGCGCACGCGCTCGGCTCCGTACAGGTTGATGTGCTGCATCGGAAGATCCGGCAAGCCGCAGCCCTTTTCGACCAGCTCCTGATAGCCCGGCTGCGTCCCCTCCAGCAGCACACCGATGGCCAGATCGGCGCTGACCGTTGCCTCGACGGTGCGGTCTGAATCGCTGTCGAGCGCCATCTCCCATTCAATACCCGCCGCATCCAGCGCCGCCGTGGCCACGGGGCGGAAACTGCAGTTGCGGCAGAAGCCGAGCCGCAGGGGACGCTGCCGCCAGACCGATCCGTCGGGCGCGCCGACCCAGCGCAGCGGCATGCTGTGGATCGTCTCGGCGCCGCCGCCTGACCCGTTTTCCGTGGTCAGGATCAGGTCGAATGCGCCGCGCGCGAATTCGGCTTTGAGGTCGCGGGTATTGGATGTGCAGAGGTTCACATTCACCCGCGGGTAGCTGAGATTGAACCGCTTCAGCACTTGCGGAATGACCGGATGCACCACGTCATGCGGCACCCCCAGCAGCACCTCGCCCTCAAAGGCCTGGTCTGTCAGCCTGCCGATCACCTCGTCATTCAGCGCCACCATCCTGCGGGCATAGCCAAGCATCTGTTCGCCCTCCGCTGTCAGCGCAATAGTGCGCCCGGAGCGGTCCAGAAGGCTTAGCCCCAGAAGCTCCTCCAGCCGCTTCATCTGCATGGACACCGCCGACTGGGTGAGATGCAGAAAACCGGCCGCCCGGGTCACGCCGCCATTATCCGCCACCGCCACAAACGAACGGAGCGTCGTGATATCGAGATTTCTTATCATCACAGCACCTGATGCATTGGATCAAAAACATTCGTTTTTCAAATGTGCCACAAGATGCCATATTCATCAACATAATTGATCACCCAAGAGGGACGCATCACAAACCCAACTGAAGGATCCGCGCCATGACCCTTGCAACTTCCTCCTGCACCGCCCCGTCCTGCACCCCCCCGTGCGCCGCCGCCAAACCGCCGCTCACCCTGACCGCCCGCTTGCGCCTGCACCTTTCGGCATGGCGCCAGCGCCACCAGCTGGCCAAGCTGGACGCCCGCGCATTGGATGACATCGGCCTGACCCGCTCCGAGGCCGAGGCCGAGGCCCGGCGCGGGTTCTGGAGCGCACCGGATCACTGGACCCGCTAAGCGTCTGCAGACAGATTTGACACCGGCATTCGAGGCGGGCCGCCAGCCAGCGGCCCGTTTCCTCGTTTTTCATGTATTTATTGCCCCGAAATACTTGAACCGGAAGGCACTTCCACCGATATTTAGCGGGAAAGCTGACGGCCGCGGCCCGGGTCGCGCGACGGCAGCAAGGGAGTAATTTACGGAGACCACCTGAGATGGCACAATTCGACACCATCCGCTCTGCCGCCGGCGCCCGCGCCGCGCAGATCGATGAGGGCCTGCGCGCCCATATGAACAAGGTCTACGGCACCATGTCCGTGGGCACGTTCATCACGTTTCTGGCCGCCTGGGCCATTTCCGGGCTGGCCGTAACTGCTGACCCCGCCAATGCCGTGGCCCAGCTGAGCGCCGACAAATATCTGACCAATCTCGGCTACGCGCTGTACGCATCGCCGCTGAAATGGGTCATCATGTTTGCACCGCTGGCCTTTGTCTTTGGCATCGGCGCGGCCGCAAACCGCATGTCGGCGGCCGGCGTGCAGCTGCTGTTCTACGCTTTCGCCACCGTGATGGGCCTGTCGATCAGCTCGATCTTCCTGGTGTTCACCGGCGAGAGCATCGTACAGGTGTTCCTGATCACATCCATCGCCTTTGCAGGCCTGTCGCTGGTCGGCTACACCACCAAGAAAGACCTGTCCGGCATGGGCGCCTTCCTGATCATGGGGCTGATCGGCCTGATCGTTGCCTCGATCGTCAATATTTTCCTGGCGTCGTCGGCAATGGCCTTTGCAATCTCGGTCATTGGCGTGCTGATCTTTGCGGGCCTCACCGCCTATGACACCCAGCGGATCAAGAACGACTACCTGCAGATGGCCCACGCGGGCGACCAGGAATGGCTGGCGAAATCCGCCATCATGGGCGCACTGAGCCTGTATCTGGACTTCATCAACATGTTCATGATGTTGCTCCAGCTGCTTGGCAATCGCGAATAAGCGTCAGCACACTCCAGACACAGCGGGGGCGGATCTGAAAAGATCCGCCCCTTTTCCATTTGTACATAGACGAAGACCTGAGAGTATTATCCAGATGCAGATCATTGACATCCCCGCGACCGAAGCGGGCCGGTTTCTGCCTCAGCCGTTCGGGCCCCTAGGACACTGCAGTGCAGCCGAAAGGGCGATCACACCTCGGGGGCCGGCAATGCGGATGATCCCGCCATCCAGCCGGCAACCGGAGACATCAGCCACAACGGCACGGAACTGCTTATCGGCATTCTGCAGCAGGGCCGGATCCAGACTGCCCTGTGCAGCGCTGAGGACGGCGGTACCGGCGTCTCCGTCGCGCATCACGCCCAGCGTCAGCTTGCGCCCGTCCAGGTGCAGCGGTCGCCTCTGAAGCGTCTGCACAGGCGCGGCAGAGGCCGCCGGGGGCGAGTTGGCCGCGGCGCTGACGACGGCCAGCGGCTGGACCGCAACCGCAATCGGCGGCGGCACCGCCTGACCTGCTTCAAAGAAACTGGAAACCGGCGCCCCGGCCGCTGCCAATGCAGCCGCAATCATGTAAATTTTCACAGCACATCCACCCGTTCATTCATTAACCCACGGGCTTATAGCTAGGCCGGAATTGGGGCGAAAACATGCGCGGCTGCCGGCTGCGCCGCGAAATCCGCCCCGTATTTTCCGAGAATTAGAAGCAGCCGCGCGCCGCGGCGGGCCAGCCAAAAAGAAAACGGGCCGCGCCAAGCGCGACCCGTTTCCGGAAATCATTCCAAAGGAAAGGCTTACTTGATTTTGCCTTCTTTGTACTCGACATGCTTGCGCACAACCGGGTCGTACTTCCGCACAACCATTTTCTCGGTCATGGTGCGTGCGTTTTTCTTGGTCACATAGAAGTGGCCGGTGCCCGCGCTCGAGTTCAGGCGGATCTTGATTGTGGTCGGCTTCGCCATGGTGCTTCTCCTGCGTCCGAAAAGGCAGGAGCCTCTCGGTAAATTCCTATCTGAAGCCCGGCTTGTACCCGCCCCAGCCCCCAAGTCAATAGGATTCGGCCCAAATCCCGGGGTGTTTTATGCGCAGAAGGCCTGTAAGCCGGATCCTGTCCCCCCGGGACCGAAATCCCGGGCTCGACGGCCATTCATCTGGGGCCCGCATTGCTGCGTGCCTCTAGCTGCCAACCCGGCCCCTCTCGGCTGAAGCGTGCCTAGCAGCGGTTTCCCGTTTCCGGGACCTGCCTGCGCGGGGGCCCTATTTGGCATTGCTCCCGGTGGGGCTTGCCGTGCCGCCCCTGTTGCCAGGGGCGCGGTGGGCTCTTACCCCACCGTTTCACCCTTACCCCGGCTGCTGGCCGGAGGCGGACCTCCAAGCCGCCGGGGCGGTCTGTTTTCTGTGGCGCTTTCCGTCGGGTTTCCCCGCCCGGGCGTTACCCGGCACCGTTGCTTCATGGAGTCCGGACTTTCCTCGCGGAGCCGAAACCCCACGCGGCCGTCCAGCCTTCTGCGCGCCGGATGCGTAGAAACATCAGCGCGCGGCGTCAAGCGGATAGTTCAGAAGAAGGGGCTTTGCCCCAGTTGGCGTCCGGCAAATTCACTCCGGGGCAGTGCCGCCCAACAACCCTGCTCAGTGCCCGCAGCAGCCAAGGGGCGGGAAATCCTCCGCCGCGAGCTGGCCGCGGGCCCAGGGGCGGAAACGCAAGCGGACTGCGGCCAGCAGCGCGTCATCCTCTGCCGGTGCGGTAAAGCCAGCCCGATGCGCCGCCTTGCGGAAGTGATCGAAACTGAAGCCTTGCGGTGCCCCGCCGGTTCCCGGTTCCGCGGCCAGCCCCTGGCAGGCCAGCCGGGCCCAGTCGAACCGCGGGCCCGGGTCGGTCTTGCGCCCCGGTGCCATGCAGGAATGGCCGATGACTCCGGCCGCAGGAATGGACCAGCGCTGCATGATGCCCTGCAACAGGTCTTCCAGCGCTGCCATCTGCGGCGCGCTGAAGGGATGATTGCCGATATTGTCCAGCTCGATGCCGATGGAGCGGGAGTTTATGTCAGCCCGCCCGCACCATTCCCCTGCCCCGGCGTGCCAGGCGCGTCCTGCCTCGGCCACCAGCTGCCAAAGGGTGCCGTCCGATCCGATCAGGTAATGAGCGGAAACCTCCGCCTCCGGGTCGCAGAGCCGCTCCAGTGCGGCCTGAGCGCTTTCCATGGCGGTGTAGTGCAGCACGATCAGGGCCGGCGTCAGACCATCCCTGCGCGGCCCTGAATTCGGGCTGGGGCACCAGCTGGCGCCCGGATGATCAGGCCCGCACTGATCCGGCGCCATCAGTTCTGGACAGCCAGCCGGTACGGCGCCGGATCCCAGCCGCAGGCAAAGCCGTCGCCATCCGGATCAAGCGCCTTGCGGTCCCGCTGCGGGCCGCCCGCCTCGAGGAAGGCGATCTGGGCCTGGTCGGGTGACGCGAACTCTGCGCAGTTGCGCTTGCTGCGCGCCTGCAGGTTGATGCCGGAACGGCTGTAAAGGCGGGCGCCTCTGGGGTTGCTCGTGCTCAGCGCATAGCGGACGATATTGGGGCTGGCGCTGTCTGTCCGCTGCGGCACGGCGACCGGCTGCACCTGCTCGTATTGCGCCCGCTGCCGCTCCAGCCGGGCGGCATCGCTTTCGACCGACTGACGGGCCGAGACCGCCTGGAAATCATTCTCATCCGAAATGGCGGCAATCCCGCCCGGCTGCGGCGCCGGATTGGAGGGGCTGGCCTGCAGCGGCGCGACGCCGGAATTCGACTGAGACGCAGCCAGAGCCGCCGCCGTTTCGCGGGCGATGTCGGCATCGCTGCCTGCGGCGGGTGCGGAAGACGCGAACGTGCCTGCTGCCGCAACCGAGCCCGGGCTGCGCGGCGCCGGGCTTACCTGATACGGTTCGCTGGAGACCCGGGCAGGCGGCACCAGCGGCGCCCCTGTAATTGTGGTGCCCGCGGCAGGCGGCGGAGCAAAAGGATCCCCGTCAATGCCGGCATTTGCGGCGCTGTCGGGAACCTGAGGGGAACAGGCAGCCAAAACCAGTAGGCTGCCTGCAGCGGCGTAAGATGCGAATGCGCGCATGGGGTTACCTGTCAGTTCTGCTCAACTCATTGAGCAGAGCATTACCACCATTGCTGCGGCTTGGCTACAAAGCCGGCCGCATTCTCCAGCGCATAGGCAGTGTTCAGCAGATCGCCCTCCTGCCAGGGCTTGCCGATCAGCTGCAGGCCCAGCGGCAGGCCTTGGCTGTCCAGCCCCGCAGGCACCGCAATCCCCGGCAGGCCTGCCAGGTTCACAGTGACGGTAAAGACGTCATTCAGATACATTTGCACCGGATCCGCGTCCGTCATCTCGCCAAGGCCAAAGGCCGCCGACGGGGTTGCCGGGGTCAGGATCGCATCGACGCCAGCGGCAAACACGTCCTCGAAATCTTTCTTGATCAGGGTGCGGACGCGGCGGGCGCGGTTGTAATAAGCGTCATAAAAACCTGCCGACAGCACATAGGTGCCAACCATCACACGGCGCTGCACCTCGTGGCCGAAGCCCTCGGCGCGAGTCTTTTCGTACATCTCGGTGATGCCGTCGCCGGCTTCCAGCGCCGCGCGCTGGCCATAGCGGACACCGTCATAACGGGCCAGGTTCGAAGAGGCTTCGGCCGGGGCAATCACGTAATAGGCAGGCAGCGCGTATTTGGTGTGCGGCAGCGAGATGTCCACGATTTCGGCGCCCGCGGCCTTCAGCATTTCGGCGCCGTCCGCCCACAGCTTTTCAATCCCGCCCGGCATGCCGTCCATGCGGTATTCCTTGGGGATACCGATCTTCTTGCCCTTAATGTCACCGGTCAGCATCGCCTCGAAATCCGGCACTGCCAGGTCGGCGCTGGTGGAATCCTTGGGGTCGTGGCCGCACATCGCCTCAAGCATGATCGCAGCGTCGCGCACCGATTTGGTCATCGGGCCGGCCTGATCCAGCGACGAGGCGAAGGCAACGATGCCCCAGCGCGAGCAGCGGCCGTAGGTCGGCTTGATGCCGACAGTGCCGGTGAAGGCGGCAGGCTGGCGGATCGAGCCGCCGGTGTCGGTGCCGGTAGCCGCAAGGCAAAGGTCGGCAGCAACGGCAGAGGCAGAACCGCCCGAGGAGCCGCCGGGCGTAAGCTGCGCGTCGTCATTGCTGCGGCGCCAGGGGCTGACGGCGTTGCCGTAAACCGAGGTTTCGTTGGACGAGCCCATGGCGAATTCGTCCATGTTCAGCTTGCCCAGCATGACGGAGCCGGCATCGGCCAGCTTCTGCGAGACGGTGGATTCATACTCCGGCTTGAAACCTTCGAGGATGCCGGAGGCCGCCTGCGACGGCACCCCCTTGGTGCAGAACAGATCCTTGATGCCGACCGGCAAGCCGCACATGGAGGGGGCCTCGCCCGCCTTGATCCGCAGGTCCGCCGCCTTGGCGCGCTCGATGGCGATGTCCGGCGTCTTGTGCACAAAGGCGTTCAGCGCGCCCGCCGCATCGATTGCCTTGAGGCAGGCCTCGGTCAGCTCGACCGAGGTGGTGTCGCCCTTGCGCAGCGCGTCGCGGGCCTCAGCCAGGCCCAGTTTGTTCAGATCGCTCATGTCTCTTACTCCACAACCTTGGGCACGGCGAAGAAGCCTTCGCGGGCATCGGGCGCATTGGCCAGCACCTTGTCCTGCTGGCTGCCGTCGGTGACTTCATCTGCCCGGCGTTTCAGGCGCTGCGGAGTGACAGAGGTCATCGGCTCAATGCCCTCGACATCCACCTCGTTCAGCTGCTCAATGAAGCCCAGGATGTTGTTGAACTCGTTTGCCAGCGCCGGAAGTGCTGCGTCCTCAACCTTGATCCGGGCCAGTTTGGCCACCTTGGCGGCGGTGCTTTGGTCAATCGACATGGAAACCCTCATCTGGTGTTGCCTAGGCATTTACCGCCGCACCGCCCCACCTGCAAGCCTGCAAGGGGCGTTCGCTGCATCCTGCGATGACAGGGCGGCTGGCCAGGCAAATTATCCGCAGGCGTCAATTCCATTCCGCACCAGGCCTGCTAGGCTTCCGCCCGAAGACACGGGAGGAGATTTTAGATGAAGATCATATGGCTGGGCCACGGCTCATTCCGCATCGAGACCAGCGGCCAGGTGCTGCTGGTAGACCCTTGGCTCAGCGGCAACCCGGTGCTGCCGGATGACCAGCACGAGGCGGCCATTGCCGGCGCCACCCATATCCTGCTGACCCATGTGCATTTCGACCATGTGGTGGACGTGCTGCCGCTGGCCAAACGGCTGGAGGTGCCGGTGGCGGGGCAATACGATCTGATGGGGCTGTGGGGCGAGACCGAAGGAGTTGAGACCATTGGCTTCAACAAGGGCGGCACCGTGGATCTGGACGGGGTGAACGTTGCAATGGTGCCTGCCTCGCACAGTTCGACCTTCAACACTCAGGACGGCTTGCGCACGGGCGGCTCGGAGGTCGGATACATGCTGATGGCCGAGGGCAAGACAGTCTATCTTTCTGGCGATACGGCGGTCATGGCGGACATGGAATGGATGGGGGATTATTACAAACCCGATATCGGTATCCTGTCGGCGGGCGGTCATTTCACCATGGACATGAAACAGGCGGCCTATGCCGCGAAACGGTATTTCAGCTTCAAGACGGTGATCCCCTGCCACTACAAAAGCTTCCCGGTGCTGGAGCAGGACGCATCGGACCTGATCGCGGGGCTGCCAGGCGTCGAGGTCATCGAACCGGAGGTGATGAAAGCAATCGAGCTTTAATCCGGAACCGCTGCCGCGCGGCTCCCGCCCGCCGCCCGATCTGCGCGGCAGACCGGTGCCCGTTGGGCCGGGCGCCGGGCCTTATGGCCCGGCGCGGTTGCGCTACGGCCGGACGCTATCGGTCGGAAGTCTTCTGCCGCGGCACGGTAAAGGCCTTTCTCGCCTCTGCTGCCTTTTTCCGGCAGATGCAGCCGTTGGCGTGGTCGTTGACCAGACCCATCGCCTGCATGAAGGCAAAAGCAGTCGTCGGGCCGACAAATTTCCAGCCGCGTTTCTTCAGCGCCTTGGAGAGGGCCACGGAATCAGGGCTGGTTGAGGCGGTCTGCGGCTCCGGCAGGTCTTCGGGCCTGGGCTCGAAGCTCCAGAAAAACGCCGCGATGGAGCCAGCCTCTGCCACCAGTTCCTGTGCCCGGGCCGCGTTGTTGATCACCGCTTCGATTTTGCCGCGGTGGCGGATGATGCCCGTGTTCTGCAACAGCCGCTCCACATCCGCCGCGCCGAATTCGGCCATTTCGTTGAAATCAAAGCCGGCAAAGGCCGCGCGGAAATTTTCGCGCTTGTCCAGAATTGTCCGCCAGCTGAGGCCGGACTGGAAGCTCTCCAGGCAGACCTTCTCGAACAGGCGGATGTCGTCGCCCACCGGATAGCCCCACTCCTCGTCATGATAGCGCAGAAAATCCGGCGCGGAGGCGGCCCAGCCGCAGCGGGGCTGGCCATCGGGGGCGGTGTAAAGCCGGCTCATGCGGCCTCCGTCATTGTGCCTGGTCCCGCATGGCGCAAATTGCGGCCTCGCGGCGCTGGATCACGGATCAAGGATCCAATCCTCTGGTGGTATTCTGTGCCATTTGCAACCTTGGGGTATTTAACCCAGCCGCACACTAGGACAGGCACTCCAATCCGGCAAGCGCAATTGCCCCCGCACGCCACCCGCGGCGCATTCAGCGTTTTCTGGCGAAGAATTGCTTGAGCAATTCGCTGGCCTCGACCTCGGCGATGCCATCGTAGACCTCGGGCGCGTGATGCGCCTGAGGGTGCGAGAACACACAGGCGCCATGCGCCACGCCGCCGGACTTGGGATCGGAAGCGCCGTAATAAACGCGCCGGATGCGGGCCGCGGCGATGGCGGCGGCGCACATTGCGCAAGGTTCCAGCGTCACATAAAGGTCAAAGCCGGCAAGCCGCTCGCTGCCCAAGGCCGCACAGGCTGCGCGGATGGTCAGGATCTCGGCGTGGGCAGTGGGGTCGTTCATCTCGCGCGTGCGGTTGCCCGCCAGGGCGGCAACCTGTCCGTCCGGCGCGATCAGCACGGCGCCGACCGGCACCTCGCCGCGTCCCGCCGCCTCCCGCGCCTGCTCCAGCGCCTTGTCCATATGCGATTTGAACGCCATGCCCCTTCCTGCCTGCGATTGCGCGCTTTCGCAAGGCGGCGGAATGCTCTATGGCACGCACATGAGCAACACACCCGCATCCCCCAAGGGCAAACCGGCCCCGAAAGCCGCGGCAGGCAAAGCGCCCGCCGCAAATCCGACTGACGGCAAGGCGCCCGAAGGCGACCGCATCGCCAAGGTCCTGTCGCGCGCCGGCGTCGCCTCGCGCCGGGAGGCTGAACGGATGATTTCCGAGGGCCGTGTGACGGTGAATGGCGACAAGATCGCCAGCCCGGCGCTGAACGTGACCGCCGCGGACCGGATCAGCGTCGATGGCAAGCCCTTGCCCGAGGCCGAGGCGCCGCGGATGTGGCTGTATTACAAGCCTATCGGCCTGGTCACCTCGAACAGCGACGAAAAAGGCCGCACGACGATCTTTGACGAGCTGCCCGAAGACATGCCCCGGGTGATGACAGTGGGACGGCTTGACATCAATTCCGAGGGCCTGCTGCTGCTGACCAATGACGGCGCTATCAAGCGCAAGCTCGAACTGCCCTCGACCGGCTGGCTGCGCCGCTACCGCGTGCGCATCAACGGCCGTCCGCGGGACGAGGATTTTGCGCCGCTGCGCAAGGGCCCGGTAATCGACGGCGAGAAATTCCAGCCGATGACGGTGTCGCTGGACCGCCAGCAGGGCGCCAATGCCTGGCTGACGGTGGGGCTGCGCGAGGGCAAGAACCGCGAGATCCGCCGCGCGATGGAGTATGTCGGATTTAACGTGAACCGGCTGCTGCGGGTGTCTTATGGCCCGTTTCAGCTGGGCGAGCTGAAACCCGGCGCGGTGGAGGAGCTGCGTTCGCGGGTGGTGCGCGACCAGCTGGGGCTGGAGCCGGAAGAGGAAAAACCTGCCGCCCGCCCGACCCGCGGGCGCGGCAAGCCGGGAGCCAAACCGGGTGGTAAGCCCATGGCAAAAACCGGTGGCCCTGGCGGCAAGCCAACTGGCAGGCCCGGCGGCAGGCCGGGCGGTGGTTTTGGCGGCAAGCCCGGTGATAAATCACCCCGTTCTGCAGGCGGAAAACCCGGCCCGAAAGGGCCTGGGAGCCGCGGAGGCACCAGTGATCGAGGTGCATCCCAGGGTGCAGGCCGGCCCGCACAACGCGGCGGCGGCAAGCCCTCCGGCGGCAAGAATCCCCGGCGCTGAAGCATTTGCGGCAGACTTCCCCCTAGCAAGATCGCCGGCTATCCCCTAGGTTTCCAATCAGTTAATCTTTGCTGGCCGTTCCAGGGGGACCTGCGTGCAGAAACTTGCCTATGCCGCCCTATTGATTCTGATGCTGGGCCTCAGCACCGGCTGGATTACAGGGGGCTGATCCGATGGCACAGCGTTACGGCGGCAAATACAGTCCCGACGGCAAATCCGCGCAGCCGCCCTCCAAGCCCGCGCAATCCTTCCGCAATGCGCAAGTGGATCCTGTTGGCATGCGCGCCAACCTGATGTTTGTGCCGCCTGCGATCCTGACGCTGTTGTCTCTGAATGACGGGGCAACCGGGCTGGCGCTGGGGTTGGTTGGCGCAGGCCTGTGGACCGGCGGGGCGTTCCTGCTGCGCGAGGGGCTGAAGGCCGAGGCGGCCTTTGCCGCCCGCAAGGTGGCCCGCAAACCCGCCCTGCCCCGCAAGATCCTGGCGGCCTTGCTGGCAGGCACCGGCGCAGCGCTGGCGGCGTGGAAAGCTGAACCCGGCCTCCTGACCGCTGCCATCTATGGCACCGCAACGGTTGGGTTGCACCTAACCGCATTCGGGTTCGACCCGTTGCAGGACAAAGGCGCCGAGGGCATCGATGAATTCCAGCAATCCCGTGTCGCCCGCGCGGTGGACGAGGCGGAAGCAAACCTTGACGCGATGAAGGGCGCCGCCCTGCGCGCCCAGAACCGCAAGGTCGAAGCCCGGGTGGAGCAGTTCCAGGCGGTGGCCCGCGACCTGTTCCGCACGGTCGAGGAAGATCCGCGCGACCTGACTGCCGCGCGCAAGTACCTGACCGTGTATTTGCAGGGCGCCCGTGATGCGACGGTGAAATTCGCCGATATCTATGCCCGCAGCCGGGACGCCCAGGCCCTCAGCGATTACCTGGCGCTGCTGGATGATCTGGAACAGAACTTTGCCGCGCGCACCCGCAAAATGCTGGTGGAAGACCGCGCGGATCTGACCATTGAAATTGATGTGCTGCGCGACCGTTTGCAGCGTGAAGGGGTCCATCTGGACCAAAACTGATTAGCGAGGAAGCCGTTCATGTCCGAAGCCGTGCAACAGAAAGCCGTCCAAACCGAGGCCCTGGTCAATGAGGTCACGGCAATCGAACTGCCCGAGCCCGCCGCAGACATCCAGCCGCTGGAGCAGGCCGACGCGGCCACCAGCGAGGCGATCCGGGTGCGGATGGATCAGATCGACATGGGCGACACCAATTCGATCATCCATTTCGGCTCTGCCGCGCAAAGCGAGCTGCAGACGATCAGCCAGGCGATGCTGGCCGATGTGCGCAACAAGGACGTCGGGCCTGCGGGCGACAGCCTGCGCAATATCGTGACCACCATCCGCGGCTTTTCGGTTTCCGAACTGGACATCCGCCGCAAGCCGACGTTCTGGGAACGCCTGCTGGGCAAGGCGGCCCCCTTTGCCAAGTTCACTGCGCGGTATGAAACCGTGCAGGGGCAGATCGACAAGGTCACCGATGACCTGCTGGGGCATGAGCACACCCTGCTGAAGGACATAAAGTCGCTCGATATGCTGTATGAAAAGACGCTGAGCTTTTATGACGAGCTGGCACTGTATATCGCGGCGGGCGAGGCCAAGCTGGCTGAGCTGGACGGGACGGCGATCCCGGAGAAAGAAGCCGAAGTGCAGGCCGCGCCGGAAGGTGATCAGGTGATGAAGGCGCAGGAGCTGCGCGACCTGCGCGCCGCCCGCGACGACCTTGAGCGCCGGGTGCATGATCTGAAACTCACCCGCCAGGTCACTATGCAGTCGCTGCCCTCGATCCGGCTGGTGCAGGAAAACGACAAGTCTCTGGTGACCAAAATCAACTCGACCCTGGTGAACACCGTGCCGTTGTGGGAAACCCAGCTGGCCCAGGCGCTGACCATCCAGCGTTCGGCCCAAGCGGCGGAAGCCGTGCGTGATGCCAATGACCTGACCAACGAATTGCTGACCTCCAACGCCGCCAATCTGCGCCAGTCGAACGAAATGATCCGGCAAGAGATGGAGCGCGGTGTGTTCGACATCGAAGCGGTGAAACAGGCCAATGCCGACTTGATCGGCACCATTCAGGACAGCCTGCGGATTGCTGACGAGGGCAAGGCCAAACGCGCCGCAGCCGAGGCCGACCTGCAGAAGATGGAAGCCGAGCTGCGCGATACGCTGGCTGCTGCCAAGTCGCGCCGCGACGGGGTTGGCGACAACGCCGGCACCGCTGTGCCGGGCTGAGCGGAGTGGCAGGCGTGCAGGCAACGACAGCCGTCTGGAAAAGCGCAGCAGCCCTGGCCGGGCTTGCCGCCCTGTCCGCCTGCCTGCCGTTCGCCCAGCCGGAATCGCTGGTGCCGCGGGCCCGCCCTGCTGTGCCGGCGCCAGCGGTCTACAAACCCTCCGCCGACAGCGCGCAGCTGGCCTATTATTATAATGCCTTGCAGCGCGACCTGCTGACCCGCGGGCTGCTGCGCACCGATGGCGGCGGCCCGGACACGCCCTATGATGCCGGGGATCTGGCGGAAAGTTTCGAGGCGCTGGCGTTTTACGATGAATACGGCGGATCCGGACTCTCCGGCGGCCTGGGCCGCTGGGCCGGGCCGGTGCGGATCGCCGCAGAATTCGGCCCGTCGGTGCCCGCGGCGCAGCGGTCAGCGGACAGGGAAACGGTTACCGCTTATGCCGCCCGGCTGGCCCGGGTCACCGGCCACCCGGTCGGCACTGTGGCCTCCCGGGCAAATTTCCACGTGATCTTTGCCAGCCTTGATGACAGCGCCTTTGTTGCTGAACGGGTGCGCGAACTGCTGCCCGCAATCAGCGCCAGGGACTTGTCGCTGCTGGCCGCCCCGCCGCGCAGCTTTTACTGCCTGGTGGTTGCCGGCGGCCCGCAAAGCAATCCGCTGTCCTACACCCGCGGGGTGGCGCTGATCCGCGCCGAACATCCCGATCTGGTGCGCAAGAGCTGCGTGCATGAGGAAGTGGCGCAGGGCCTTGGCCTTCGCAACGACAGCCCGCGGGCGCGGCCCTCGATCTTCAACGACGATGACGAATTTGCGCTGCTGACCAGCTTTGACGAAAAACTGCTGCAGATGCTGTATGATCCAAGACTGAAAACAGGGATGGGCGCCGCAGACGCCCGCCCGGTGATCCGCATTCTCGCCCGCGAGGCGATGGGCCAGGAACTGTAGGCCTGAAAACAAAGCCATGTGAAGAGGACCTGACAGATGGGTATTTTCGATTTTCTCAAAGGCGAATTCATTGATGTCATTCACTGGGTGGATGACACCCATGACACCATGGTCTGGCGGTTCGAGCGCGAGGGCCACGCGATCAAATACGGCGCCAAGCTGACGGTGCGCGAGGGCCAGGCGGCAGTGTTCGTGCATGAGGGGCAGCTGGCGGATGTGTTCACCCCCGGTCTCTATATGCTGGAGACCAACAACATGCCGGTGATGACCACGCTGCAGCATTGGGACCACGGCTTTCAGTCGCCGTTCAAATCAGAGATCTATTTCGTCGACACCACCCGTTTCAGCGATCTGAAATGGGGCACCAAGAACCCGATCATCTGCCGCGACCCCGAATTCGGCCCGGTGCGGCTGCGGGCCTTTGGCAGCTATACGGTCAAGGTCGCCGACCCGGCCCGGTTCCTGACCGAGATCGTCGGCACCGATGGTGAATTCACCATGGACGAGATCTCGTTCCAGATCCGCAACATCATCGTGCAGGAGTTTTCCCGCGTGGTGGCGGGCAGCGGCATTCCGGTGCTGGACATGGCCGCCAACACCGCCGATCTGGGCAAGCTGGTGGCGGCGGAGATCTCCGGCACGCTGGCGGACTACGGCCTGATGATCCCGGAGCTGTACATCGAGAATATCTCGCTGCCGCCCGCAGTGGAAGAGGCGATGGACAAGCGCACCCAGATGGGCGTTCTGGGCGATCTGGGGCGTTACACGCAATTCTCGGCAGCCGAAGCCATGACCGCTGCGGCACAGACCCCGAACAGCGGCATGGGCGCCGGCATGGGGATGGGCATGGGAATGGCGATGGCGCAGCAAATGGGGAACATGGCAGCGGGTCAGCCCGCAGGCCCCTGGGGCGCCCGCCCCGCCCCCGCTGCAGCCGCACCGTCCGCCCCTGCCGCAGCCCCGCAGGCCGCCCCCGTGGCCCCGCCCCCGCCGCCGGTCGAACATGTCTGGCACATTGCCGTGGACGGGCAG
Organism: Leisingera sp. SA215; assembly: GCF_055902035.1. Classification (NCBI taxonomy): domain Bacteria; kingdom Pseudomonadati; phylum Pseudomonadota; class Alphaproteobacteria; order Rhodobacterales; family Roseobacteraceae; genus Leisingera; species Leisingera sp. SA215. Next base: position 159,841 of record NZ_JBVVXU010000004.1, read on the forward strand.
ACCTCCGGCCCGTTTTCCAAGGCCCGGATGGGGCGGATGGCGCAGGAGGGCACGCTGTCGCGGGACACCCATGTCTGGACCCCGGGCCAGGATGGCTGGAAACGGGCCGGCGACGTGATCGAGCTGGCGCAGCTGTTCACTGTCCTGCCGCCGCCTCCCCCGCCGCCGCCCGCTGGCTGAGATGCCAGGCCGCGGCGTCTGCTCCTTTTCTTGACCAACTTTGCTACGACAGGTACCTCTCCCCGTGACGATGCCCCCGCCGCCGCCCGCCGACAGCGCGCCGTCTGCCCTTGAGGGCAGCCACCGTTTCCCCTGTCCCAACTGCGGGGCGGATTACCGGTTTGACCCGGACGCCGGCGCGCTGATCTGCGATCATTGCGGCCAGCGGGAAGACCTGCGCGGCGGGCCGTGGGCAGGCTCTGCCCTGCAAGAGCAGGATTTCCGTGCCGCACTGGCGGAACAGCTGCCAGAAGCCGAGATGGAGGTAACCCGCGTCTCCGCCTGCCCGAATTGCGCCGCGCAGGTGGAGTTTGATCCGGATACCCACGCCAGCGAATGCCCGTTCTGCGCCACCCCCGTGGTGACCGGTACCGGCAGCAACCGCCACATCAAACCCAAGGGCGTGCTGCCCTTTGCAGTGACCGAGCGCGCCGCGCATAAGGCCATGACCGACTGGCTGGGCGGGCTGTGGTTCGCACCGGGCGGCCTTAGGGAATACGCCCGCAAGGGGCGGCGGATGCAGGGAATCTATGTGCCCTACTGGACCTATGACGCCCAGACCCGCAGCCGCTATTCCGGTCAGCGCGGCACGGTTTATTACGTCACCGAAACCTACCGGCAGGATGGCAAAACCAGAACCCGGCAGGTGCCCAAAGTGCGCTGGACAGCGGTTTCAGGCCGGGTGCAGCGGTTCTTTGACGATGTGCTGGTGCTGGCCTCCAAAGGCCTGCCCAAACGCTATACCGAAGCGCTAGAGCCCTGGGACCTGTCACAGCTCGAACCTTACCAGCCGCAGTATCTGGCGGGGTTCCGGGCCGAAGCCTATACAGTGGATCTGGAAACCGGCTTTGCAAAAGCGGGCCAGAGGATGGACCGGGCGATTGAACGCGATGTGCGCTTTGACATTGGCGGCGACCGGCAGCGGATCGCCGGTATCGACACTCAGGTGTCGGATGTCACGTTCAAACACATCCTTTTGCCGGTCTGGATGGCGGCCTATAAGTACCGCGGCAAGACGTATCGGTTTGTCATCAACGGGCAATCCGGACGGGTGCAGGGCGAACGGCCCTATTCTGCGGTCAAGATAGCAGCTGCCGCGCTGGCTGCGGCCGTCGTGATTGCCGCTATCGCCTATTTCGCCGGGCAGCAGTAAGCCCAGCCAGACCTTTCGCACCAGCCGCACCGCGTTGCAGGCGCATACGGCCTGGCGCGGATTAAACTTAGCAAGGACATACCAGATGCGGGCATTGATACAGCGGGTCAGCGAGGCCTCAGTCACCGTTGAGGGCAAGGTCACCGGAGAAATCGGAGCAGGGCTGCTGATCCTGATCTGCGCCATGCACGGCGACACCCAAGCCCAGGCGGACCAGCTGGCGGCCAAAATCTCCAAGCTCCGGATCTTCAAGGATGAAGCCGGCAAGATGAACCGCTCGGTGCTGGAGACCGGCGGCAGTGCGCTGGTGGTCAGCCAATTCACCCTGGCCGCCGACACCCGCCGCGGCAACCGGCCCGGGTTTTCCACCGCCGCCGCGCCTGCCGAGGGCGAACGGCTGTATGAGTATTTTGCCGGGCAACTGTCCCGGCTAGGTTTGGAAATTGCAAAAGGACAGTTCGGCGCCGACATGAAGGTCCGGCTCTTGAATGACGGCCCTGTCACGGTCTGGATCGACACAGAGCAGGTCTGATGCGGCGTCAAAAGGCTGGCATCCGGTGTGCCGCAAACCGGCCTCGGTGATTGCCCCGCAAGGCCCGGCTTTTCACTCCTGAAACAGGCCAGGGTTTGGCTTGTCTGCGGTGCGGAAGACGTTTTCAGACCGCAAAGCATCGATTCTTCCCGAATTCAAACCGGCCTGATTGCCTGATCGTGGCAGATTCATAAAAATTCGCTCATTCCTGAGCACAAAAATTTCTTGTCGCATTCCAGATGTTTTTTTGATTTATACTCGGTATCACTTATAAAAACGGCACCTTACCCGAAAAAGGCGACACCCGCTCCAGCAGCCTCACAACTGCTCATTTCCCGCTGCCAAAGGTCTCGCGAATAACCCTTGCGAGGTTGCAGCAAATGCGCAAATCTTGAATCATCAATCAAAAAACAGGTGCCGCAGCACCGCAATCAATCGGGAGAAATCGATGAATAGACATATGCAGTACCTTGCCAGCCAGGCTGTGGCGGGCAAACTGTCGCGCCGCGACTTCCTCGGCAAGGCCGCCGCTCTGGGCTTCACCGCTGTTTCTGCCAACCTGCTGCTGTCCGGCGCTGCCAAGGCGGCCGGACCGCAAAAGGGCGGCACCATCCGTTTGGGCCTGCAGGGCGGCTCCACCACCGACAGCCTTGATCCGGCCCTGGTCACCAACACCGTTGGCCTGATGGTCACCCGCCTGTGGGGTGAAACGCTGGTCGAACTGGCCGACGATGGCGGCATCGAGCACAAGCTGGCTGAAAGCTATGAGGCGTCGGCCGATGCCCGCACCTGGACCTTCAAGATGCGCCAGGGCGTCACCTATTCCAACGGCCAGGATGTCACCGCCGAAGACGTGGTCAAGACCATGGAACGCCACAGCGGCGAGGACACCAAATCCGGCGCGCTGGGGATCATGCGCGGCATCAAGGACGTGCGCGCCGATGGCGACAGCGTCGTCTTCGAACTGGACAGCCCGAACGCCGACCTGCCCTATCTGCTTGCAGACTACCACCTGATCATTCAGCCCGGCGGCGGCAATGACGATCCGGCGGCGGCCATCGGCACCGGCCCCTACATCATGAAGTCCTCCGATATGGGCGTGCGTTTCGTGGCCGAGAAGAACCCGAACTACTGGGGTGATCTGGGCAATGCGGAAACGGTTGAAATCATTGTCATCAACGATGACACCGCCCGTGTCGCCGCGCTGCAGTCCGGCCAGGTGGATGTGATCGACCGGGTGCCGCCGCGCACCGCGAAGCTGGTGGAACGTGCGCCGAACATCTCCGTGCACTCGACCTCTGCGGCCGGCCACTATGTGTTCATCATGCACTGCAACACCGCACCGTTCGACAACAACGACGTCCGCATGGCGCTGAAATACGGCATCAACCGCCAGGAAATGGTCGACAAGATCCTGAACGGCTATGGCACGGTGGGCAACGACACGCCGATCAACGCCTCTTATCCGATGTACACGGAACTGGAGCAGCGTGCCTATGATCCCGACAAGGCGATGCACCACCTGAAGAAGGCAGGCTATGACGGCGAAATCCTTCTGCGCACCTCGGACAACTCTTTCCCGGGCGCACCGGATGCAGCTGCGCTGTTCCAGCAGTCGCTGTCCAGCGCAGGCATCAAGCTGGATGTGAAGCGCGAGCCGAACGACGGCTACTGGTCGGAAGTCTGGAACAACAAGCCGTTCTGCACCAGCTACTGGGGCGGCCGTCCGACCCAGGACCAGATGTTCACCACCGCCTATCTGTCGACCGCAGACTGGAACGACACCCGTTTCAACAACGAACAATTCGACCAGATGCTGGTTGCCGCCCGCGGCGAACTGGACGTCGCCAAGCGCACTCAGATGTATGCCGACATGTCGACCATCCTGCGCGACGAAGGCGGCCTGATCTGTCCGATGTTCAACGACTTTGTCGAAGCGACCACCGCTAACGTGGATGGCTGGGTCGAAGGTGTTCCCGGTCAGGTTCTGATGAACGGCTATGCCGCCAGCAAGCTGTGGGTCAAAGCCTAAATGTCGCCTGTTTTCAAACTTTTGGCTCAGCGCATCGCGCTGAGCCTCCTCCTTCTTCTGCTCATCTCAGTGGTGATCTTTGCCGGCACGATGGTGCTGCCCGGCGATGTCGCCCAATCGATTCTGGGCCAATCGGCAACTCCCGAAGCGCTTGCCAACCTGAGAGCTGAGCTTGGTGTCAACGATCCGCCCGTGCAGCGCTATTTTGCCTGGCTGTTTGGTGCCATCCAGGGCGACCTGGGCACCGCGCTCACCAGCGGCCAGGATATTTCCGAGGCCCTTGCCAGCCGCTTCTGGAATACCCTGTTCCTGGCCTTCTGGGCGGCCGTGGTTGCGGTGCCCCTGGCCATTTTCCTGGGCCTGCTCGCCGTCCGTTTCAAGGACCGCTGGCCCGACAAGCTGATCTCCGGCGTCACTCTCGCCTCGATCTCCATTCCCGAATTCCTGATCGGCTATGTGCTGATGTATCTCATCGCCGTGAAGCTGCGCTGGTTCCCGTCGGTGGCGATGATCAACGACAATATGAGCCTTTTCGAAAAGCTCAACGCCATCGCCCTGCCGATTGCCGTGCTGACCCTGGTTGTGCTGGCGCACATGATGCGGATGACCCGTGCCGCGATCCTCAACGTGATGCAGTCGGCCTATATCGAAACTGCCGAGCTGAAGGGCCTGAACGCCTTTCAGGTGATCTACCGGCATGCTTTCCCGAACGCGGTTGCCCCTATCGTCAACGTGGTGATGCTGAACCTCGCCTATCTGGTGGTCGGCGTTGTGGTGATCGAAGTGGTGTTCGTCTATCCCGGCATGGGCCAGTATCTGGTCGACCACGTGTCCAAGCGTGACGTGCCTGTGGTGCAGGCCTGCGGTCTGATCTTTGCCGCCGTCTATATCGGGCTGAACATGATTGCCGATATTGTCGCCATCCTGTCGAACCCGCGCCTGAGGCATCCGAAATGAAGAATATCCCCGTTTCCGCACTCATCGGGCTGTTCTTCACGGCCCTTTATTTCCTCGGCGCGATTTTCGCGCCGCTGCTGGCCCCCTACGGGGTGGGCGAAGTGGTCGGCGATGTCTGGGAGCCCGCCAGCGCGGAGTTTCTGCTGGGCACCGACAACATCGGCCGCGATCTGCTGACCCGGATGATCTACGGCGGCCAGACCACGATCTTCATCGCCACCGCAGCAACCGTGCTGTCCTTTACCACCGGCTCCATTCTGGGCTTTATCGCCGCCGAAGCGGGCGGCTGGCTGGACCAGGCGATGTCGCGGTTTGTCGACCTGATCATGTCGATCCCGACGCTGATCTTTGCTCTGGTCGTGCTGTCGGTCATGCCGGTGACCATTCCCACTCTCATCGTTGTGATGGGGCTGCTGGACTCGACCCGGGTCTACCGGCTGGCCCGGGCGGTCGCGGTCGATATCGAAGTGATGGACTACGTCGAAGCAGCCCGGCTGCGCGGCGAAAAGACCACTTGGATCATCTTCCGCGAAATCCTGCCCAACGCGTTGTCGCCGCTGGTGGCCGAAATGGGCCTGCGGTTCATCTTTGCAGTGCTGTTTGTCTCCACCCTGTCTTTCCTTGGCCTTGGCGTTCAGCCGCCGGCGGCTGACTGGGGCGGCATCGTGAAGGAAAACAAGGACGGTATTGTCTATGGCATTCCCGCAGCCCTGATCCCGGCCTTTGCCATCGCCACCCTGGCGATCTCGGTCAACCTGGTGGCTGACTGGGTGCTGAACCGGACAACCTCGCTGAAAGGAGGCCGCGGATGAGCGATACCCTGTTGAAAGTCCGTGACCTGAAGATCGGCGCGACCATCTACCCGCCGGGGGAAAAGCCCAAGGATATCGAGATCGTGCACGGGGTCAGCTTTGATCTCGCGCCCGGCAAGGTGCTGGGGCTGATCGGCGAATCCGGTGCCGGCAAATCCACCATCGGCCTCGCCTCCATGGCCTATGGCCGCGGCGGTGTGCGGATCACCGGCGGCGAGGTTTGGGTCAACGGGCGCGATATCCTGAAAACCGGCCTCCGCGATGTACGAAAGCTGCGCGGCGGCGAAGTGACCTATGTGTCGCAATCGGCAGCGGCCTCCTTTAACCCGGCCAAAAAGATCATGGACCAGGTGGTCGAGGCAGCGGTGGAGCAAAAGAAGTTCTCCCGCAAGGAGGCCGAGGAGCGCGCGCGCACCCTGTTCGCCAAGCTGGGCCTGCCGGATCCGGACAATATCGGCGAGCGCTACCCCCACCAGGTGTCGGGCGGCCAGCTGCAGCGCTGCATGACGGCGCTGGCGCTGTGCCCGGAGCCGGATCTGGTGGTCTTTGACGAGCCCACCACGGCGCTCGATGTGACCACCCAGATCGACGTGCTGATGGCGATCAAGGAAGCAATCCGCGACACCGGCGTTGCCGCGCTCTACATCACCCATGACCTGGCGGTTGTGGCGCAGGTGAGCGACGACATCATGGTGCTGAAGATGGGCAACACCGTGGAATACGGCAGTGTCGATCAGATCATCAACAACCCTCAGGAGGAGTACACCCAGGCGCTGGTCTCGGTCCGCTCCATCGAGCATGAGGAAAAGGCTCCGACGCCTGATCCGGTGCTGAGCGTGAGGAACATCACCGCGCGCTACAAGGGCACCCAGTTCGACGTGCTGCATAATGTGAATGTTGATCTCTACCCCGGCCAGACACTGGCGGTGGTGGGCGAGTCCGGATCCGGCAAGTCCACCCTCGCCCGCGTCATCACCGGGCTTCTGCCACCGCGCGAAGGCGAGATCGAATTTGCCGGGCGCACGTTGTCGCCGGACCTCAAGGGGCGCAGCCGCGAGGACTTGCGCGAGTTGCAGATGATCTACCAGATGGCAGATGTCGCGATGAACCCGCGCCAGACCGTCGGCACCATCATCGGCCGGCCGCTGGAATTCTACTTCGGGATGCGCGGCGCCGAGAAGAGGAAGCGGATCATCGAACTGCTGGACGAGATCGAACTGGGCGAGAAGTTCATGGACCGCTATCCGGCAGAGCTGTCGGGCGGCCAGAAGCAGCGTGTCTGCATTGCCCGCTCGCTGGCTGCGAAGCCGAAGATGATCATCTGCGACGAGGTCACCTCGGCGCTGGACCCGCTGGTGGCAGACGGCATCCTGAAGCTGCTGCTGGACCTGCAGAAGATCGAGGATGTCGCTTATCTGTTCATCACCCACGATCTGGCAACCGTGCGCGCCATCTCCGACAACATCGCAGTGATGTACCAGGGCAAGGTTCAGCGCTACGGCGGCAAGTCCAAAGTGCTGAGCCCGCCGTTTGACGATTACACCGATCTGCTGCTGAGTTCCGTCCCCGAGATGAAGCTGGGCTGGCTGGAAGAGGTGATCGCCCACCGCAAAATGGAAAGCGCCGGCAACTGATCCGGCGGCCGTCTGCGACGCTATACGCCCCTGCCCGGTTCCGGGCGGGGGCATTTTCTTTTCTGCCCCTCGTGATTTTATGGTAAATTGCCGCCACCTGAGCGAATGCGGCGGGTCCAGCCGCTAACAAGATCCAGACATTGAGCGCGGCCGTTTCCTGTGCAGGCCACCCCGTTTCCGACGGGCGGTATTTTTGTTAACGATTTCCGGGAGGAACTGCCATGAAAGACTGGGCCATTCACGGTTTGGGAATTGCCAACTGCAACTGCGTTCCCGGCTGCCCCTGCCAGTTTTCGCAATTGCCCAGCGACGGCACCTGCGAGGCGATGCTGACCTTCCGCATCGACAAGGGCCATCACGGCAAGGTGTCTCTGGACGGGTTGACGGCTGCGGTGCTCTACAAGTGGCCGGGCGCCGTTCATGAAGGCAACGGCGAGATGCAGATGATCATCGACGAAGGCGCCTCCGCCGATCAGCGCGCGGCGCTGGAAGCGATCATGCGCGGCGAGGACACCCAGGAATTTGCCACCATGTTCCATGTCTTCAGCACCATGAGCCCGACCAAGCACGAAACCCTGACCGCGCCGGTCTCGATCGATTTCGATGCGGAGAAGATGACCGGCTCGGCCAAGGCTGGCGATATCGCCGAAACCACGGTCAAGCCGATCGCCAATATCGTGTCGGGAGAACCGCATTCCGTCAGCATCAAGCTGCCCAACGGGTTCGAGTACGCCGAGGCCCATGTCGCCAGCGGCAGCACCGTCACCCATAAGGGGGCAATCCGGCTGGAAAAAAACAGCGATACCCACACCCATGTGGCCGAATTGCATTTGACCGGCGACGGTGTCCAGCGCGCGGCCTGACCGGCCGTGGGCCGGCAGCAGCAGTTTCGGGGGCCGGCCGAACGTCTGGCCCGCCGCGATCAGGCGGTGGTGCTTGGTGCTGTAGGGATGATCCTGCTGCTGAGCTTGCTTTACACCGTTTCCGGCGCAGGGATGGAGATGAGCGCGGTCGAGATGACCCGCATGGCCCGCCCCATCGGGGAGCCGATGCAGATGGGCGCGGTTGGCGCCTGGACCCCGGGTTACGCGGCGCTGATCTTTCTGATGTGGTGGATCATGATGATCGCCATGATGACTCCCAGCGCGGCGCCGGTACTGCTGTTGTATACGGCCATCAAGAAAGCCGGCGCCCGGCCTGGCCAAGCATCGGTGCTGGGCCTCCTGTTCCTGTGCGGCTATCTGCTGGCCTGGGCCGTTTTTTCATTTGCTGCCACGGCCTTGCAATGGTGGCTGGAAACAGCGGGACTGTCGGACGGCCCGATGATGTCGCTCAGCAGCCGCGCGCTTGGCGGCGTGTTGCTGCTGGCGGCCGGCGCCTATCAGTTTACCCCCAGCAAACACGCCTGCCTGCTTCATTGCCGTATGCCGGTACAATTTCTGACCGCGCATAACCGCACTGGGCTGGCCGGTGCTGTGCTGATGGGCGCCCATCACGGCGTTTTTTGCCTCGGCTGCTGCTGGGCATTGATGCTGCTGCTGTTCGCCGGCGGGATCATGAATCTCTACTGGATTACCGGCCTTGCGCTTTATGTGCTGGCAGAAAAACATGTTCCCAACCCGCGGCTGTTTGCCTGTTCCACCGGCGGGCTTCTGATGCTGGCCGGCTGCTATGTCTTTGCTACGGCCTTCTGAGATCCGGCCGGCGCCTCCGCGGCAATGCAGGTGAACATCCACCTGCATTGCCGGTTTCTGACCATTCATTCGTTTTCTGAATGGCAATTCAAGAATCCGTGACGATGATACCGCACTTAGGCCCTAGCCATGCAAAAGGATTCGGCGAATGGACAACAAACTCCTGCTCATCATTCTGGATGGCGTGCCCTGGCGCAACTTCCGCCGCCTGTTCGGCAACCTCGAAGGCTGGGTCGACAGCGGCGATGCCCGGGTCTGGAAACTGCGTTCGGTGCTGCCATCGATCTCGGCCAGCTGCTATGCCTCGATCCACACCGGCGTCGCGCCCGCCATCCATGGCTGCACTGGCAACGCCAATGTGTTCCGGCTGAAGGAAAAGGACGTGTTCTCCCAGGTGCGCGAAGCGGGCGGCGTCACCGGCGCCGTGGCGCACAGCTACTGGTCGTCGTTCTTCAACCGTCATCCTTTCGACTACGTGCGCGACATCGAATACGACGAGCCGGAAAGCAAGACCATCAACCATGGCCGTTTTCACTCCATGACCGGCTACGGCAAGGACAACCAGATGACCCCGTCGGATGTCGACCTGTTCGGCACGCTGACCAATCTCTGCCTGCGCTTTGGACTGGACTACGGGATGCTGCACACCTGCACCCTGGACAGCATGGGCCACCGGTTCTTCCACGACTGCCACGAAATGGATCACGCCTGTTTCGTGATGGATGAAATGCTGGCCCCTTTCATCACCCGCTGGCGCGACCTGGGGTATGAGGTGATCGTCACTGCCGACCACGGCCAGGACGAACGCGGCCATCACGGCGGCCGTGGCGCCCTGCAGCAGGAAACAGCACTCTACTACTTTGGCCCGGCCGAAGGCCCCGATCATGACGCAGTGATCGACCAGCGCCAGCTGGCGCCCACTCTCCTCAAGCGGCTGGGCGCGCCGGTTGCGGACAGCATGAAGGCAGAACCGTTCCTGAAATAACGCGGCCGCGGCGGCTTTGTGCTAGACTGCAGCTCAGCCGCCGTATTCGAATGACAGGAATGATTGCCATGAAGTCCTTTGCTGCTGCGCTGTGCCTGCTGGCGCCCCCGGTCCTGGCCAGCGATGCCTGCCACGACCTTTGGTTCACCAGGAACGCTGTCATCGACCGTGCCGGGTACTGTTTCGGCTCCCCGCTGGGGCGGGCTGTGTTCAACAACGGCGATTGCATCGGAAAATCCGTCTCATTGCCGCCGCATGCCGAACGGATGGTGGCATTGGTCAAGGAGATGGAGGCGCGCTTTGGCTGCCGGGTGAACAACAAGCAGACCTATCTGGACCTGGACGATCTGTTCCTCAGGCAGCAGCTGTGGGACCTTCCTGTGCGCGACGAATTTGAAAGCGCCTGCCTGGGCTGGCTGGGTCCGGTGACCGGCCTGCGGGCGGGGCACCGGCCGCAGGCCCCGCTGGTCGGACAGATCGTTGCCGGGGACTATGTCAGCTACTCGCATATCCCGGTGGGCAGCTGGACCTATGTCACAACCTCCGGCCCGGACTGGCAGGCAATCAGCGGCGGCTGGCTGGATACATCCCTGGTTCAGGAGCAATGCCGGGAGGTTGCCGGCTAGGGCGCCGCGTCATCGTAGCTCCAGATCCCCTGCCCCAGCGCCTCGATCGCAACCGAGATCCGCTCAAAACTGTCCCGCGCCCGGCCCACGGTGTGGCGCGCGCGCAGGTATCCGTGGATCAGGCCCGGCTCGTTGATCCAATGCGCCTTGCCGCCGGCCTCCAGGATACGGTCGCGGTAATCGCGGGAGTCATCGCGCACCGGGTCGCAATCAGCCGTCACCAGCACGGTCGGCGGCAGGCCTGAAAAATCGCTGTCGGCAAGCGGAGTCAACCGCGGATCATTTTCCGGCGCCGCGCCATCGGTGCGGATATCCATGTAATACAGCACATCCTCGCGGGTCAGCATCGGCGCCTGGGCGTGTTCGATATAAGACCCCCGGTTCACATCGCCGCCAAAGGCGCCATAGATCAGCACCTGCCCCAGAATTGCCTCCGTCCGGCCACGCGCGTAATGGGAAACCGCGGCGCACAGGTTCGCACCGGCACTGTCACCCGCCAGGACAATACCCTTGCCGTAAGCCGCCTCCACCCATTCCAAAGCGGTCCAGGCATCCTCGAAACTGGCCGGGTGCTTGTGTTCCGGCGCCAGGCGGTAATCCACGGCCACCACCCGGTAGCCGGTCTGGGCGCAGATCTCGGCGCAGACATCGTCGTGGCTGTCGAGCCCGCCGACCACAAATCCGCCGCCATGGCAGAACAGCACCGTGCGGGTCGGATCGCCTGCGGTGTAGACGCGGACCGGCACGCCATTGGCCGAACTGCCGGTGACCGCCACAACATCCGGGCGCGGCGCCCGGAACTCGCGTGCCATGGAATCGTAAATCCGGCGCTGTTCCTCGATGGACATTTCCACGGCGTCATCAGGGTACAGCTCGCCGGTCTTCTGGATAAAGTCCCAGGTCTCCTCGTCGATCAGCCGTTCGTAATCCATCCGCGAGCCTCCCTGCGTGCCTGTTTTTCAGAGCCTAGGCAGAGATTCCCGCAAATGGAATGCCTGAATGAAAAAGCGCCCCTGAGGGCGCCCTTTATCTCACGCCTGCCGGCCGGTTCAGGCCGCCGCCGGCTCCCAGGGCCGGGTGAAGCTGTCCAGAACACCCGCAATTTCTGGCTCCGTACTGCCATTGGCCGCCACCTGGGCCACCAGACCGCGCTTCTTGTCGTCGGTCACGCTGACAACGCGCGCGGCCAGCCCGGCCTTTTCAAGCGCGCCATTGTAAACGCGGATGATCGCGTGTTTGCGCAGATCCGGCTTGAAGACTTTGCCCACGGCGGTCTTAGGCAGCTCCTCCAGCACTGTCAGATGCTTGGGGATCGCCGCGCGCTCATGCACGTGGATCTTGCAGTAGTCCAGCAGCTCCGCCTCGCTGACCGAGGCGCCTGCGACCAGTTCGACAAAGGCGCAAGGCAGCTCACCCGAATGGGCATCCGGCTGGCCGATAGCGCCGGCGAAAGCCACCGCTTCATGCCCCAGCAGCGCTTCTTCGATCTCAGCCGGGTCGATATTGTGGCCGCCGCGGATGATCAGATCTTTGGCACGGCCGGTGATCCACAGATAGCCATCCTCGTCAATCCGCCCCAGGTCGCCGCTGCGCAGGTATTTGCCCTGATAGTAGAGGTCCACGTTTTTGTCGGCTTCAGTATAGGTATTGCCGGGGTAGACGCCAGGGTTCGAGATGCAGATTTCCCCGACATCATCCACACCGCATTCCAGCGGGCCGCCGGAGGTCTGCTTGACAATCCGCACATCCGTGTAGGGGAGCGGGATCCCGACCGACCCAACTTTTTTCTCGCCGCCTGGCGGGTTGCAGGAAACCAGGCAGGTTGCCTCGGTCAACCCGTAACCTTCTACAATGGTCACGCCTGAAGCCGCCTGAAACCGCTTGAACAGCTCCATCGGCATCGGCGCCGAGCCGGAAAACGCAGTTTTCACCGAGGAGATGTCAGCGTCCACTTCGCGCTGCATCAGCGCCGAAACAGCTGTGGGCACAGTGATGATAAAAGTGATTTTCCAGCGCTCGATCAGCTTCCAGAAGTTGTCGAATACCCCCTCGCCCCGGTAGCCCTGCGGCGTCGGGAACACCACATGCGCCCCCGAGGATACGGCCGCCATCATGATCACATGCACCGCAAAGACGTGAAACAGCGGCAGCGGACACATAATGTTGTCTTCTTCGGTGAAGAGCAGCGTGTGCCCCAGCCAGCCGTTATAAATCAGGCCCGAGTATTTGTGCTGCGCCACCTTGGGCATCCCGGTTGTGCCGCCGGTGTGGAAATAGCAGGCAACCCGGTCGCCTTTGCTGTCGGCGAAATTCAACGTGGCGGGCTGTTTCGCCATCTCCTTGGAAAAATTCAGGTAATCCGCATGGGCCGCCTTGGCCTGATTGTCCAGTTTGGGCCGGATCAGCGGCACGATCCAGGATTTCGGCGGCGTCAGATAGCGGTTCAGGTCCACTTCCAGCACCGTGTTCACCCCGGGCGCATGGCGCACCGCCTCGGCCACCTTCTGCGCCACATCGGTCTTGGGGAAGGGCCGCAGGGTCACCACCACCTTGGCCTTGGTCTCCCGCAGGATCGAGGCGATCTGTTCCGGCTCCAGCAGCGGGTTGATCGGGTTCACAATTCCGGCCACCGCGCCGCCCAGCATGGTCACCAGTGTTTCGTTGCAGTTGGGCAGCACATAGGCGACCACATCCTGCTCGCCGATCCCCAGCGCGCGGAACATGTTGGCCGCCTGGCTCACCTGATCCTTCAGAGTGCTCCAGGTCAGGGTTTCCGCCTTATCCTGGGGGCCGGAAAAAATCTGATAGCTCACCGCCTTGCTGTTCGGGTATCTGCCCGCAGTCCGTGACAGCAGCCCGTACAGCGTGGCCGGCAGATCCCGCGCCTCATACGGCATTTCGTTCTGCAGCGCGTCGCGGTCCGCGACTCCGGAAAATCCCATAAATGTCCTCCCTGTTCCCCCAATGAAGGGGGGGTCTATTTTCGCCAGACTATTGCAAACGCGCCATTGCGCAAGCGCCGGCGCTGGGTCACGCCAAGGCAGTTTACGGCATGACGTGGCGCCATTTTGCGGCCCGTTGCAGCTTTCTGAGCAAAAAACACCCCGGACCCGGTGAGGGGTGCGGGGTGCGGGGTGTTTGGCAGAATTCGGCGTCTACTCCGCCGCCAGCCCTTCGGTGAACTGCAGTTTGGCCAGACGCGCATAAAGCCCGCCCTGCGCCACCAGTTCATCATGGGTGCCGGTGGCCACGATCCGGCCCTGATCCATCACCACAATCCGGTCGGCCTTTTTGACAGTCGCCAGACGGTGCGCCACGATCAGGGTGGTCCGGCCCTGGCTCAGCTCGTCGACCGCGGCCTGCACCAGACGCTCGCTTTCGGCATCCAGTGCCGAGGTCGCCTCGTCCAGCAGCAGCACCGGTGCATCGCGCAGGATAGCACGGGCGATGGCAATCCGCTGCTTCTGACCGCCCGACAGCATCACCCCGCGCTCGCCGACAAAGCTGTCATAGCCTTCAGGCAGTTTCGAGATGAAGCCATGCGCGGCGGCGGTCTGGGCTGCAGCCTCAACTTCGGCATCCGAGGCCTCAGGACGGCCAAAGCGGATGTTCTCGCGGGCCGAGGCGGCGAAAATCACCGGATCCTGCGGCACCAGCGCGATGTGGCGGCGGAACTCATCCCGCTGCAGTGCAGTCAGCGCGACGCCGTCCAGTTTCACCGCGCCCTGGTTCGGGTCATAAAACCTTTGCAGCAGCTGAATAATGGTGGTCTTGCCCGCTCCGGACGGGCCGACAAAGGCCACAGTCTCGCCCGGCTTCACCGCCAGCGACACCGCGTCCAGCGCCGAGACATCCGGGCGCGACGGATAGCGGAAAGACACGTTGTCGAACTGGATCTCACCCTTCACCGGTGACGGCAGAACCTGCGCCGCGACCGGATCCAGCACAGTATCCTCAGCATTCAGCAGCTCCACCAGACGCTCGGTCGCGCCGGCGGCCCGCTGCAGCTCGCTCCAGATCTCCGACAGCGCCGCCACGGAGCCGGCCACCAGCACCGCATAGATCACAAACTGGATCAGGGTCCCCTCGGACATAACCCCTGCGCGCACATCATTGGCACCCATCCACAGCACGCCGACAACGCCCGAGAACACCAGGAAAATAACGATCACCGTCAGATAAGCCCGTGTCCGGATCCGGCGGCAGGACACGGTATAGGCGGTTTCGGTCATCTCGCCGAACTTCTGCCGGCTGGCGGCCTCATGGGTAAAGGCCTGCACGGTCTGCACCGCCCCCAGCGCCTCACCGGCATTGCCCGAGGAGGCCGCAATCCAGTCCTGGTTTTCCTTGCTGATGGCACGCAGGCGGCGCCCCAGGACCAGGATCGGGACAATGACGGCCGGGACGATCAGCAGCACCATCATCGTCAGCTTGGCCGAGGTCAGCAGCATCAGCACCATGCCGCCCAGGAAGATCAGCAGGTTGCGCAGCGCGATCGACACCGAGGATCCCAGCACCGACTGGATCAATGTGGTGTCGGTGGTGATCCGGCTCAGCACTTCACCGGTCATGACCCGTTCGTAAAACTCAGGGCTCATCCCGATCACCCGGTCGAACACCGCCGTGCGGATATCGGCCACAACCCGCTCGCCCAGCCGGGTCACCAGCGCATAGCGCACGCCGGTGCCCGCCGCGAGCAGCGCAGCAATCCCCAGCGCAGCGCCGAAGTAGAGGTTCAGCAGTTCGGCCTCTGAGACCCGGAAATTATCCACCACCCGGCGCACCGCCAAAGGCAGCGTCAGCGACAGCCCTGCGGTCATCACCAGCGCACAGGTCGCGGCAAACATCAGCAGACGGTACGGCCGCATGAACGGCCACAGCGCCGAAAGCACGCCAATCTTCCGGGAGCCTTCGCGCTCCTGTTCCGCATTCGGGGCCGCCTGTCTCCGCGCCATTCCGGATCCTTCTGCACTTTGGGCTGGCGGGTATGAAACCCCGCGCATTCGCCACGGTTCATGGCCCCGCAGGCCCCGCGCGTCAAGCGCTGAGCCGGTTCAAAAGGCACATGATCGCGCGAACATCCCGCGTCACGGTGTAACAGAATGGCAGAAGGGGGAGAATCTGGAGCGGGTAGCGGGAATCGAACCCGCACCTTAAGCTTGGAAGGCTCTTATGATACCATTTCACCATACCCGCTCAGAGTGTTTGCTGATTTAGGTGAAGCGCCCGGGAAGGTCAACCTCCTTGGTTTCGTTTCTCAACACGCCGCAGAAAAAATCTCCCCAAGCCTTGCGGAGTGCCCGGCAAGCCCCCCTAATAGCGGAACAAACCCGCCGATTTACGCAGTTTCAACGATCCGGACCCCCGCCTTGACAAAGACCGCGCGCACCGCCGTCATCACCGCCCATGGCCAGCCTTCCGACCCTGATCCGGCAGAGGCCGCCCTGGCCAGGCTTGCGGCAGAGGTTGCGGCGCATCTGCCGGCTTGGGATGTCCGCTCCGCCACCCTTGCCACGCCCGGGCGGCTGGAGCAGGAAATGGCCAAGGACACCGTGGTCTATCCGTTTTTCATGTCGCAGGGATGGTTCACAGCCAAGGTTCTGCCTGACCGCCTGCAGGGCCGCAGCTATCGCATGGCCGCGCCTTTCGGTCTGGATGCCGCCCTTCCCGCCCTCGCTGCTGGGGCCGTCCGTCAGGCCGCCGAAGGGCAAGGCTGGCCGCTGGCTGAAACGCATCTTCTGCTCGCCGCCCACGGGTCTGCCCGCGGTCCCAAAGCGGCAGAGGCCGCAGAAAGTTTTGCTGCCAGGCTGCGGCCCCTGCTGCCCGGCTGCGCCGTCTCGCCCGGCTATGTGGAGCAAGCTCCAAGGGTTGAATCCGCCGCAACCGCTTTGCCTGCATGTTCCATCTGCCTGCCGTTCTTTGCCCAGGCCGGCGACCATGTTAAACAGGACATCCCCCAGGCGCTTGAGGCTGCCGGTTTCCAAGGACTTCTGCTGCCAGTCACGGGTGCCCTGCCCGGCATTCCCGCCCTGATCGCCGATGGCATCCGCGCGGCGGCACGTGACCAAACTGCGGCGGGGTGAGTTTCCAGCGATCGGGAAAGAAAAGCAATTTTTGGCCCGGACAGAGGCAAAACGCCTCTTGCGCAGGCAGCGGGCATGTGATTAATCACGCCCTACACCACGGATGGCGAGTTGGCGGAGTGGTGACGCAGCGGATTGCAAATCCGTGTACACCGGTTCGATTCCGGTACTCGCCTCCAAACAAAATCAACGACTTAGGCAATGTAGAGTGTGCAGCACTTGCTGCGTCTAAACATTTCTCTAAACATTCTGTTTTTGTTCTGTTCGCCTTTTCTGTGCTTCCAGCGCCCTCACACGCTGTCGAACTTTCTTAGTATAGTGGGTCACCATCGCAGGGCTTTGCCCGGTCACTGAGGCAACCAGATCGTCGCCGCATCCTGCCTCGACCAGCTCGCAGGCTGCATTGTAGCGCCAACTGTGGATGTCGTAGCGCAAAGCTCCAAGCTGCCCTCGGACCTTACGCACTGCCTGTGACGCACCCCGATACGACCATCGATTAGTGCCGCGTTCATTAGTCAGGATAAAAACGGAGTGCTTGCTTGCCGCTTTGAGTGCAGAATCCAGTTCCGGCAAGATGGGTATCCAAAGCTCTTTGCCGGTCTTGTTTTGCCGTATGACAAAGCCACCTTCTTGAATGTCAGACCAGCGCATTTCAAGAACATCGCCAACGCGCTGGCCTGTGCCTACACAAAGCTCCATAAGCAGCCGCTCGCGCGTTCCTAGTGCGCATTGCTTACGGTAAGAATTCAACAGATCTTGCGGCCATGGCTCGCGTTCTTTGCTGTCTGTTTTGATTTCCATCACGCCTTTGGCGGGGTTGGTTTCGCACCACCCCAGATCGACACAATGCTCCATCAGTATGCGCAAGACACGCAATGAATAGTTTGCAAAATAAGGCTTGACTGCGTTCGCGTCACGTAAGCGTATCACGTCCTTGCGTTTCATCGCTGCCGGGTTTGCACTTCCCATCCGATCGCGGAAAAATTCCAGATACTTATCATAGTCCAAGGCGGTTCGTGGCTTCAGCCGCGTATACCTCGGAGAGGTGTGATAGCTCCGAATAAGCGCATCGAACGTCCGAACGGACACCCGAGGCGCGAGGGTCTCCCCATTCAGAATTGATGCGTATTCCTGCCAGAACTCAGGCGTTCCAAACTCCGCCTGAAATTTCTTAGAAGGCCAGCCACGGCGTTGAAAATACAGCCCATTGCGCTGCTTATATACATGTTTAGGAAGCTCACGTTTTGCCATGGTACAAATCGATCCTCTCAAACTCATCGACCGGGTCCTCATGCGAGAGAACCAACTCTATCTTGCGGCCCTCCACGATCACCCGACTGACCGTCTTGCCCGCCTTTTCAAAGGTCGTAAGCAAGCGCAGCGCAGACTGCTCCAACTTTGTTACCGACATTTCACCAGCTCACTTTTACACGTAGCATGAATGGAGTGAATCCCCTCTCGGCGCATCAGTGCTGGAGAGACCTGCACGTGAACCTTCATGCGAAAGCGGTGCCGTTGGCACCTATGAGGTAAGACCGTGTAGAGACCCTGCATGATGCACCCTTCCTTGACGAGTCAGGTTCGCGCGCCATCGGCGAATGGATCATCCATGCAAACCAGAACATGAGGCAAGCTACAGGTGCTCTATGGTACTCCGCAAATCACGCCATCACGGTTGGGACCACTAAACGTATATACTGACCTGCAACAATTGTAACATAACGTGAAATCGTTTCATTCACGCCCACTGCGCGTCAGACATCAGATCGGTAAAGTACAGGCTCCCAAAATCTGCGAAAGGGACCACTAAAAGGATATACTATCAAGAAAGGGGAAAATCCTCGCCCGCCCCTCCTAAGGTTCGGGGCGGGACTGGATGGCGACGCGGCCTTGGGCCTGTCGCCCTTCGCCGCATCTACCTTCGCGGTTTTACCATGTACCGCTGCGAAAGCTGAAAGCCGCTAAGGCGGGCGCAATGGGTGCCATACTGCTAGTTAGTGCCTCCGGCACTGATTGTCGCGAAAGAACCGACTTAAATTCTCACAGCTCATGAAATTTGCTTAGATTGCCATGGAACTGCATCCGCCAGCGCGCGCGAAGCGAACGCCCAAGGCGTGCTAACTGGCGATCAGGGCGTCACTGATCTGCATTTCACCGACCATTTCCAAGCAACCTGGGGGGAGCAACGGTACTGTCGACACCCACAGAAGCACGGAATGCGGCCACACAGAGTCTGCTCTATGCTCTAGCGACCCAATACCGCACTCAGCGCGAACAACGCTCCTAGTGCCCGCTATTCCTCCCAAACAAAGTTCTGAAACGGAAAGCTAGCGCAGAGATTGAATTCTTTAAGTCAGCTTGACGATACGCTGCGGGAAAGAGGGCACCTCAGAGCCCACAGGCGCCATTGGCGCTTGATCGGAATGCTGCGGGCGCAGTTGGTCGTTAGCAGCCTGAAACAGACCTGCAACTGAGAGCCCGCCATCAAAGGCTCGAATCTGCGACTGCAGCAAAGCTAACACTGTTTCGCAATCTGGAATTGTTCATCTCTCGGAGGAATTACATCTTACGCAGAGTGCCGCAAAACCCTATGTTCTAATGCGACAGCAGAGCCTTGAATATCGAGCGCCGCGTGCGCAACCCGTTAGGAGTCAAGATGTATTTGAAAGACATACTAGTATTGAATAGCGGTCCACTAATAGACCTGGAGCTCGCGCTCCCGTTCCAAGAGGACGGAAAACCCAAACCCATTGTCATAGTTGGCAAAAATGGGTCAGGTAAATCGAACCTTTTGGCGTACGTGACTGACGCGCTCACCGAGATTGCCGCCAAAAAGTTCACCGACATTGCTCCCAAGCACGACGGTGGTGGGCATCAATGGCATCGTGTGATTGGTGGTACAACTAGGCGGACTGGCAGTGATTATGAACTCGCAATTCTGAAGTTAGAAGAGCAACAAAACCGCTTCATATATTCAAGCAAAGGTGGACAGCTGGCCAAACCCGATATCCAGGGGAGGTTAGCGGCTTTTCCGCAAGCGCCGAACTGGGCGCCAGAAGGCAACCACAAGGACGTAACTGGACCTGAAGCTCAGATTGAGGCCATCTTTCGAAAGGGTTGCTACGTGAGTTTCCCGGCAGGTCGATCAGAAGCGCCCTATTGGTCTGGGCAGGTGCAGGAAACGGATCAAGCTCGATTTGTCGACCGGTTTCAAAACCTTTTGCGCAAACCAATTTCCGTTCAATCGAGCATCGAAGAAATTAAGCCGTGGCTTGTCGATGTCTTGTTGGACCAAATGGTCGACGCTGGCCCATTGCTTCTTAACCCGCAAAAACAAGGCCCAATGCTCGCGGCTGCAGCGGCTAACCAGACCGCTCTTGCCAATGTAAACTCTCTATTGCGAGCAGTTTTGGGCAGACCAAACGCAAGACTAGTGCGAACAGGGCGAGAAATGGGCAAAAGAAAGCTCATGGTACACGATGGCCAAGAGCTGATTTTACCTAGTCTAGATTCTTTTTCTTCAGGCCAAGCAATGCTTTTTGGGATTTTTGGGACGATACTGCGGTACGGAGACTCTGGCCGAGCTCCAAAGTCGACAAATCAAATAGAAGGTATAGTACTGATCGACGAAGTGGATGCTCATCTTCACGCCGACCTTCAGCATGATGTTCTGCCAAACCTTATGCGACTTTTTCCCAAGATACAGTTCATCGTCTCTGCCCATTCCCCATTGTTCCCATTGGGAATGGAAAAGCACTTTGGGGAAGATAACTTCTGCCTATTACAATTGCCAGATGGTTCGCCTATTAGCGCGGAAAGGTTTTCCGAGTTCGAAAGTGCATATCAATATCTCGCGGAAACAAGGCGCTTTGAAGATGACTTCAACACAAGGATTTCTGAATCTACTCGTCCGTTGCTCATCGTCGAAGGAACAACAGACATCGACTACATTAAGAAAGCTGCAGAGCACCTCGGAAAGATCGATTTTTTAGAAGGGGTTGAGCTGGTGGATGGCGATGGGTTCAAAGGGCTTGATAAGATTTGGAAGAACCTGCACCATGAGCGGTGGACGAA
Organism: Leisingera sp. SA215; assembly: GCF_055902035.1. Classification (NCBI taxonomy): domain Bacteria; kingdom Pseudomonadati; phylum Pseudomonadota; class Alphaproteobacteria; order Rhodobacterales; family Roseobacteraceae; genus Leisingera; species Leisingera sp. SA215. The sequence goes on from NZ_JBVVXU010000004.1 coordinate 180,642, forward strand.
TATCGGCCAACCTGTTGTGCTGCTCTATGACTGCGACGTTAATCCCAAAAACAATGAAGTCGCGCTAGCATTCCAAAGAACTATTCCAAAACTAGACTCAATTATAGAAAAGGGAATCGAGAATTTGTTCACGTCGGAGACGCTTCAAAAGGCGAAGGGCCACAAAGCAGCTTTCCTCGACCATTCGCCCGCTTGGACCAAAACCGTCAGAGGCGAGCAGATCACAACTCCGGAGAACTGGTCAGTAAATAAGGACGAAAAGAGAAACTTATGCGATTGGCTGTGTGAAAACGGCGATGCCGATGATTTTCAACGTTTTTCGGTCGTATTCGATTTATTAGAAGAGTGCTTCGGTTCGGTTCCAGAAGGCCAGTAAGCGACTGCAGCGAAAGTCCGCGAACACAACCGAGCTACAGCATCGCAAGGGAAAATTCAACGACAGCGTTGGGTCGGTCATTCCGGCCCTCACTCCCTGAAGTATTCGACTTTGCAAGGGGTGCTACGATACGCAAAGCGGACGCTCGACGTTGCCCAGGCTGAAACCGCAGCGAACGGCAGCAAGGTCCCGCAAGACCGCCAGTCACTTGTTAAAAACGGCCATGTGGCCACGTTGCCTCGCTGCGGCCTTCCAATGCTTTTTGCGCACCCCTTCCGGCTCAAGGTGCGCGTATTTTCCACCTGAAAATTTAGGCCAATCCAATGCCATACCGATCCGAACCATCTCCGCACTCAGATCACGACCATCTGGCAGGAAACACGTTGCGACAAGGCGATCATAGGATAGTTCCGGCTCAATCTCCGCGATAACAGTTTGCCCCTTGCACAGCTGAACCAACGCCCACTTCGCCTTCTTTCCCCAAGGATGATCAAGCTCAGGTGCATCGATACCCGCGAGCCGGATATTAACAGAACCAATCTTGATCGTGTCGCCATCTACAACGTAGCACTTTCCACTTAGCGTGGTCTCAGGGGGCACAACCGCTTGCTCATCACCTTCTGTAATGCAAGCATCCGCTTCGCGAGCCTGCCCCAATTTTAACGGCAACTCCGCTTTCTCGACCTGTTGCTCAGTGAATATTAACGAGACCGATTTCGCCTCAGTCAACCGTGAATCCTGACGCCTTTTCGGTGTTCGAGTAGGCAAAAGAATACGGAGGAGAAAGCGAATCATGATGCACCTCACGATGACTACCTTATGGCGCAGGATTGTCATACGCTCACCCAAAAGATGCAAGCCGGGTAGATCCGCCGCGGCCACCTTAGGGTCGTCAACCTCACGCGGCCAAGCGCCTGAAACGCTCTAAACATTCGTGATATGTTCTAGCCAAAATCGCTCTCTGTCTAAACAGGTTTCTGTTTTAATTCAGTCGCATACCTACTCTTGCAAATCCGTGTACACCGGTTCGATTCCGGTACTCGCCTCCACCTGCACTCAGTTGCAATTGCCGTTCTAATTCAGCCCCTTACATCCGCCCGAGCGTGCCATAGGCTTGCTGAATCCGCCAAACCCGCGCACCTTGCCGGCAGTTTGGCAGCCGCCGTCAGGACAGGTGCCGGGAATGGCCCTGGCAGCTAGGCTTTCAGTCTGAAGCGCTGGATTTTACCGGTTTCGGTCTTTGGCAGTGCCGCGGTGAACACAACCGATCGCGGATACTTGTAAGGCGCGATCGCCGCCTTCACATGGTCCTGCAGACGTTTCACCAGGTCCACCGACGGCACCTGCCCCTCGGCCAGCACCACATGGGCCTGCACAATCTCGCCGCGGGCCTGGTCAGGGGCGCCGATCACCGCGCATTCCGCCACCGCCTCATGCGCCAGCAGGGCGGCTTCCACTTCAGGTCCCGCAATGTTGTAACCGGCCGACACGATCATGTCGTCGTTCCGGGCGGCAAAGTGCAGATAGCCGTCTTTGTCCCGGATGAAACTGTCACCAGTGATGTTCCAACCGTCCCTGACATATTCTGCCTGCCGGTCATCAGCCAGGTAACGGCAGCCGGTCGGTCCCTTTACTGCCAGCCGCCCGACCTCGCCGCGCGGGGCCTCGGTGCCGTCTGCAGCCAGCACCTTCACCTGATAGCCGCCGACCGGTTTGCCGGTGCAGGCAGGCCGGTGGTCGCTGAACCGGTTGGTGATGAAGATATGCAGCATCTCGGTCGCGCCGATCCCGTCCAGCATCGGCTTGCCGGTCTTCTGCATCCACTCCTCATAGACCGGTGCGGGCAGGGTTTCCCCGGCTGAAACTGCCGCCCGCAACGACGACAGATCCGCCCCCTCCTCCATCGCCCGCAGCATCACGCGGTAGGCTGTCGGCGCGGTGAAGCAGACCGTTGCCTTGTATTTCTCGATGATCTCGATGAGGTTCGGCGGGGTCGCGTTTTCCAGCAGCGTCGCTGCAGCGCCAAACCGCAAAGGAAAAATTGCCAGCCCGCCAAGCCCGAAGGTAAAGGCCAGCGGCGGCGAGCCGACAAAGACATCTTCGGGCTGCACATCCAGCACTTCGCGCGCATAGCCATCGGCGATGATCAGCAGATCGCGGTGAAAATGCATCGTCGCCTTGGGCGACCCGGTGGTGCCGGACGTGAACCCCAGCAAAGCCACGTCATCACGCCCCGTCCGCACCGCCTCATATGCCACCGGTTTTTCCAGCGCCAGCCGGTCCAGTTCCGCATCGTGATTGGACGTTCCATCAAAGCCCACTACGGTTTTCAGGAATTTCGAGTCTTTGGCGCAGGCGACCAGTTCGTCCTTCAGCCGGGTGTCGCACAGCGCATGGGACACCTCGGCCTTATCGACGATCTTGGCCAGCTCCCCCTTGCGCAGCATCGGCATGGTATTGACCACCACCGCGCCCGCCTTGGTCGCCGCCAGCCAGCAGGCCACCATCGCCGGGTTGTTGGCCGAGCGGATCAGCACCCGGTTGCCCGGTTTCACCCCCAGATCCTCGCTCAGCACATGCGCCAGCCGGTTGGTCCAGTCTGCCAGCTCCTTGTAGGTGCGGTAGCGGCCGTTGCCGATCAGCGCAGTGCGGTCGCCAAACCCCTTCTCCACCATCGCATCGGTCAGCTCAACCGCGGCGTTCAGGTGGTCGGGATAGTCAAACCCCTCCAGCAGAAACCCGGGCCACTGATCTTCAGGCGGCAGGTTATCCCGGGTGAAAGTGTCTTCATGCGCTGATGGTCCCAGCATCTCAGTTCCCTCCCTGAAAAGCGGCAAGCGCCTGGCGGGCGATCACCACCCGCTGCACGTCCGAGGCCCCTTCGTAAATGCGCAGGGCACGAATATCGCGGTAAAGCTCCTCAACCTTCTGGCCCCGGCGCACGCCGTCTCCGCCATGCAGCTGCACCGCCCTGTCGATCACAGATTGCGCCTGATCTGTGGAAAACAGCTTGGCCATCGCCGCCTCCCGTGTCACCCGCGCGGCGCCGGAATCCTTGGCCCAGGCGGCGCGGTAAACCAGCAGCGCGCTGGCATCCACATCCAGCGCCATGTCGGCAATATGCCCCTGCACCATCTGCAGATCAAACAGCGGCGCGCCCTGCACCTGCCGGGTGGTAACCCGCGCCAGCGCCTCGTCCAGCGCCCGGCGCGCAAACCCCAGCGCCGCCGCCGCCACGGTCGAGCGGAACACATCCAGCACCGACATCGCGATCTTGAAGCCCGCGCCGGGCTGCCCCAGCAACGCGGACTTCGGGATCCGGCAATCGGTAAAACGCAATGTTGCCAGCGGATGCGGCGCGATGGTTTCCAGCCGTTCCGCCACCTCAAATCCAGGCAGATCGGCCGGCACAACAAAAGCACTCAGCCCCCTGGCTCCCGGCGCCTCGCCGGTGCGGGCAAACAGCGTGTAGACATCGGCAATACCGCCATTGGAAATCCAGGTTTTCTCGCCATTCAGCACGTAATGGCCACCGTCCTGCGTCGCAGTCATGGTCGAATTGGCCACATCCGAGCCCGACTGCGGCTCGGTCAGCGCAAAGGCCGAAACCGCCTTGCCTGCGCGGGTCAGCGGCAGCCATTCACCCTGCTGCTCCGGAGTGCCGAACAGCGAGAGCGCACCGGTTCCAAGCCCCTGCATGGCAAAGGCGAAATCCGCCAGCCCGTCATGTCGCGCCAGCGTCTCGCGGATCAGGCAGAGGCTGCGCACATCCAGTGTCTCCCCGGCCATAGCACCGGAATGCTGCGTCCAACCACCCTCTCCCAGCGCAACCACCAGCGACCGGCAGGCGGCATCGGTGTCCGAATGATCAATGCCCGCCAGATGCGCCGCGGCCCAATCGTCCAGCTCCGCCGCCAGCGCGCGGTGGCGGTCTTCAAAGAACGGCCAGTTCAGAAACGTCCTGTCCGCCATGGCGCGGCCCTCCCTGTTTCATCTTTCCCCAAATACTCCCGCCGGAGGCGCCCGCCCCCTCCTCCAGCGCGGGCTCCAGCGGTTCACACGGCTCAATCACCCTCGAACAGCGGTTTTTCCTTGTTCACAAAAGCATGATAGGCACGTTCGAAATCCGCCGTCTGCATGCAGATTGCCTGCGCCTGCGCCTCGGCCTCGATCGCCTGTTCGATCGACATCGACCATTCCTGCGCCAGCATCGTCTTGGTCATCATATGGCCAAAGTTCGGCCCCGCCGCGATCCGCGCCGCCCAGGCCTGCGCCTCGGCGTCCAGCTCATTCGCCGCCACCAGTTTATTGTGGAATCCCCAGGCCTGGCCTTCCTCGGCGCTCATCGACCGCCCGGTATACAGCAGCTCCGCCGCCCGTCCCTGGCCGATGATCCGCGGCAGGATCGCACAGGCGCCCATATCGCAGCCCGCAAGACCCACTCGGGTGAACAGAAACGCGGTCTTGGCCTCCGGCGTGGCAATCCGGATGTCCGAGGCCATGGCAATGATTGCCCCCGCCCCCACACAGATCCCGTCAATGGCGGCAATCACCGGTTTGCCGCAAGTCACGATCGCCTTGACCAGATCCCCGGTCATCCGGGTGAACGCCAGCAGCTCCTTCATACTCATGCGGGTCAGCGGCCCGATGATGTCATGCACATCGCCGCCCGAGCAGAAATTGCCGCCGTTGGAGGCAAAGACCACCGCCTGCACCGTATCGTCATAGTGCAGATCCCGGAACCAGTCGCGCAGCTCGGCGTAACTGCCGAATGTCAGCGGGTTCTTGCGCTCCGGCCGGTCCAGGGAGACCGTGGCGACGCCCTCCTCGATCCGGCACAGGAAATGCTCTGGATCCCTGTTCACCTTCATAACTTGCCTCCGTTTTCCAGCCTTTGGGCCACTGCTTCCAGGCTCTCGGCGATGCCCTGCACCTCATCCGGGTTCAGACCCGCAAAGGCAGCAGCGATCCAGCCTTCATGCGCCTCAGCCTGGCGGGAGAATTCCACCTTGCCCGCTTCGGTCAGCCGCACCAGATTGGCGCGCCGGTCGCCCTCGATCTTCTCGCGCTGCACATGGCCGTCCTCGACCAGCCGCTCGACAATGCCGGTGACATTGCCGTTCGAGACTTTCAGAACACCTGACAACTCGCTCATCTTCAGGCCTTTTCCGTGCTGCATCAGTGCCGCCATCACATCGAACCGCGGCAGCGTTGTTGCAAATTCACGCCGCAGGTTTTCGCGCACTTCGCTTTCCACCGCCTTGGTGGCCTTCAGCACCTTCAGCCACAGCCGCAGCCGGTCTTTGGACGTGGTACTCAAACCTCTCCTCCCGACACGCTCATCGCGTGGCCATTGACCGAGGCCGCGCCGTCAGACGCCAGGAACAGCGCGGTTGCGGCCACTTCCTCCGGCGTGATCAGCCGCTGCATCGGGTTGCCGCCGACCACCATCTTCAGCGCCTTGTCGCGGGAAATCCCCTGCCGTGCCATCAACCCGGTGATCGCTGTCTCTGCCATTTCGGTATCGACAAATCCGGGGCAGATCGCGTTGCAGGTGATCCCCCGCTTTGCCACGCTCTGCGCAACCGACCGCACCAGCCCCAGCACCCCGTGTTTCGACGCCGCATAGGCCGGGATCTGCGCACCGCCCTGCAAGGACGCGGTCGAGGCAATGGCGATCAGCCGACCGCCCGGTTTCATGCCGGCCCGCAGGGCTGCCCGGAAGGTCAGGAAGGTGCCCGTCATATTCACGGTCAGGGCCCGCTGCCAGTCGGCCAGCTCAACATCCTCGATCCTGGCGGCCGTCCCGGTGCCGGCATTCGCCACAACCACATCATACGGCCTGTCGAACAGCGCCTCGACCTGCGCCTCATCCGTAACGTCGGCCGGCCTTATTTCCAGCCCTGTACCCGCCGCGGCTTGCTCCAGCGCGTCGCGCCGGCGGCCGGAAATTGTCACCTGACAATTTTGAGCTGCAAAGGCCTGCGCGATTGCCTTGCCAATCCCGGTGCCGCCGCCTGTCACAAGAACCCTGCGTGTCATGCCCGGATCACCTCCGCTTCGCGGTCGGCCAGCCGCCAGGCCTGATCGCGGCCCGCGTGATAGGGCAGCGGCCAGTCGCCATGCCGGTCGCCGATCCGCGCCGCCTCATGTAAAGTCCAATAGGGATCGGCCAGATGCGGCCGGCCCACGCAGACCAGATCCGCCCGCCCCGCCATCAGGATCGAATTGGCATGGTCCGCCTCATAGATATTGCCGACCGCCATGGTTGCAATCCCGGCCTCGTTGCGGATGCGATCGGAAAACGGGGTCTGGAACATGCGGCCATAGACCGGCTGCGCCTCGGTCGAGGTCTGCCCGGCGGAAACGTCGATGATATCCGCGCCGGCGGCGGTGAAGGCCCTGGCGATTTCCACTGCTTCTTCCGGCGTGACGCCCTCGTCTCCAACCCAGTCATTGGCAGAAATCCTGACCGACATCGGCTTGGCCTCCGGCCAAACCGCACGCATCGCCTGGAACACCTCCAACGGGTAGCGCAGGCGGTTCTCCAGCGCGCCGCCATACTCATCACCCCGAATGTTCGATTTTGGCGAGATAAACGATGAAATCAGGTATCCATGCGCCGCATGAAGTTCGATCATGTCAAACCCTGCGCGCTCTGCCATCCGGGCAGATGCCACAAATTCCGCCTTGATCGCATCCATTTCCGCCCGCGTGATCTGCCGCGGCGCCGGATTGTTTGCCGACCAAGGAAGGGCTGAGGCCGATACAGTCTCCCAGTTGCCATCTGGCAAGGGCGCGTCCATCACTTCCCAGCCCAGCTGGGTGGACCCTTTGCGTCCCGAATGGCCGATCTGGCAGCAGATCTTCGCACCAGTCTCAGCATGCACAAAATCCGTCAGCCGCTTCCAGGCTGCCTCATGCTCCGGCGCATACAGCCCCGGACAGCCCAGCGAGATCCGGCCCTCGGCGCTGACACAGGTCATCTCGGTATAAACCAGCCCGGCACCGCCCTTGGCCCGCTCTCCCAGATGGACGAAATGCCAGTCCGTCGGGCAGCCATCAACCGCCTTGTACTGCGCCATGGGGGAGACCACGATGCGGTTCTTCAGCTCCATATCCCGCAGCTTGTAGGGGGCGAACATCGGTGGCCGCACCGGCGTATCCGCGGGCGCTCCGGCCTTGTCCTGAAACCATTTCTCCGCGCTCTGCAGCCAGTCGGCATCGCGCAGGCGCAGGTTCTCGTGGGAGATCCGCTGCGACCGCGTCAGCAAGGAATAGTTGAATTGCACCGGATCCATATCCAGATAGCGCTCGACCTCCTCAAACCACTCCAGCGAGTTGCGCGCCGCCGATTGCAGCCGCAGCACATCCAGCCGCCGCTCCTCCTGATAGCGCTCAAAGGCGCGCTCAAGCGTCGGCTCGGTGCTGACCAGCTCCGCCAGCGCAATCGCGCTGTCAAAGGCCAGCCGGGTGCCGGATCCAATGGAGAAATGCGCGGTGGCCGAGGCATCGCCCAGCAGCACCACATTCTCATGGTGCCACTTTTCGCACAGCACCCGCGGGAAGTTGATCCACACCGCCGCGCCACGCAGATGCGCGGCATTCGACATCAACGCGTGCCCGCCCAGATGATCGGCAAAGATATCCTCGCAGGTGCGGACGGTCTCCTCCTTGCTCATCGCCTCAAAGCCCCAGTTCTCCCAGGTCTCGGCCGAGCATTCCACAATCACCGTCGCGGTGTCCGCGTCGAACTGATAGGCGTGGATCCACATCCAGCCGTGTTTGGTCTTCTCGAAAATAAAGGTGAAGGCGTCGTCGAATTTCTGATGCGTGCCCAGCCAGATGAACTTGCAGGGCCGCACATCGATTTCCGGTTTGAAATGTCCGGCAAACTCAGTGCGGACACCGGAGTTCAGCCCGTCGCAGCCGACCACCAGGTCATAGTCTTTCTGATACTCCGCGGCAGGTTTGGCCACGGTTTCAAATTGCAGGTCAACGCCCAGTTCGCGGGCGCGGTCTTGCAGCAGCAGCAGCATCTTCTTGCGGCCGATGCCGGCAAATCCGTGCCCGCCCGACACCGTGCGGGTGCCGTCATGAACCACCGCGATATCATCCCAATAGGCAAAGTTTTCGCGGATCGCTTCGGCGCTTTCCGGGTCGTTTGCGCTCAGGTTGTCCAGCGCGTCATCCGACAGCACCACACCCCAGCCAAAGGTATCATCGGTTTTATTCCGCTCAATCACCGTGACCTGCGCCTCCGGCTGCCGCAGCTTCATCGAGATCGCAAAGTACAGACCGGCAGGCCCTCCTCCCAAACAGGCGACTTTCATGATCATCCCTTCCCGCTCAGCGCACATCCTTGCGGATCAGGATAAGCGGGTCCGGAAAAACTTCAAGCATAAAGTTTTAAGCTTGAAATAATCGGGCGCAAAACTTTGGCGCAGCCCGTGCCCGGCCCGCTCAAGAGCTTAATGAAATTATCTGCCAGGGCCGGGGGCCGCGGCTGTCAAAGTTCCCGCAGGTATTGCATCACTGCCGGGCGCACCGCCTGGTCGCCGCGGTGGCGCGCATCCGCGATGATCTTGCGCAGCTCGCCCAGATCCACCCGCAGCAGCAGCGACTTGACCGGCCCGATAGAGGCCGGGCGCATCGACAGCGTGCGGATGCCCATGGCGGCCAGGCACACGGCTTCGACCGGGCGGCCCGCATCCTCGCCGCAGAAGCTGAGCGGCGTGCCGGAGATCGCGCAGCGCTCCACGATCCGCTCGATGAAGCTCAGGAAGCTGACGTTCAGCGTGTCATAGCGCTTGCGCACCCGCTCATTCTCGCGGTCGGCCGCGAAAAAGAACTGTTTCAGGTCATTGCCGCCGATCGAGATAAAGGCCACCTCGTCAAAGAACTTCTGCGGCGCATAGGCCAGCGACGGCGTTTCCAGCATCGCACCGACCTCCAGCTCGGCAGGCAGCACGTGGCCCAGAATACGTTCACGCTCGATGGTCTTGTCCACTTCGGCCTTGGCCGCGCGGTATTCTTCGAACTGGGCGACAAAGGGGAACATGATCGACAACGGCCGCCCTTCCGCCGCGCGCAGCAGCGCCTGCAGCTGCATCCGCATCACACCGGGCTTATCCAACCCCACCCGGATCGCCCGCCAGCCCAAGGCCGGGTTCGGCTCATCCGTCGGCTTCATGTAGGGCAGCACCTTGTCGGAGCCGATGTCCAGCGTGCGGAACACCACCGGCTTGCCGTGCGCCGCATCCAGCACCCGCTTGTACAAAGCAACCAATTCCGAGCGTTTCGGCATCTGATTGCGCACCAGGAACTGCAGTTCCGTGCGAAACAGCCCCACGCCTTCGGCACCAGAACCATCCAGCGACGGCAGGTCCGCCATCAGCCCCGCATTCATCACCAGGTTGATGCGCTGGCCGTCTGTGGTGACCGCCGGCTTGTTGCGGATCGAGGTATAGCGCTCCTGTGCCTGGGCGTGCATTGCGATCTTGTCGCGGAACGCGCTGACAACCGTTTCATCGGGCCGCAGATGCGCCACGCCCTGATCGCCGTCAACCATGATGTGGTCGCCGTTCAGCGCCTCGGTGGTGATCCGCTGGGCATTCACCACCAGCGGAATGGCCAGCGCCCGCGCGACAATAGCGGCGTGGGAGCCGACCGAGCCTTCCTCCAGCACGATGCCCCGCAAGCTGCGGCCATACTCCAGCAGATCTCCCGGACCTATGTTGCGGGCGACCAGGATGGGATTTTCCGGCAGCTCGGCCCCGGTGTCCGCCCCCTGCCCGGTCAGGATCCGCAGCAGCCGGTTGGACAGGTCATCCAGATCGCTGAGACGTTCGCGCAGGTAGGCGTCCTGCACTTGCGACATCCGGGCGCGGGCCTGGGATTGCTCCTTTTCCACCGCCGCCTCGGCGCTGAGACCGCGGGCGATGTCTTCTTCCATCCGCCGCATCCAGCCTTTGGAATTGGCAAACATCCGGTAGGCTTCAAGAACCTGCAGCTGCTCCTTGTCGCCATGGCGGGAGACTTCCAGCATCTTGTCAACGCCGACCCGCAGCTCCTCGACCGCGGCGTTCATCCGTTCCAGCTCACGGTGAGGATCATCGGCAATCGGATTGGTCACGATCACCCGCGGCTCATGCAGCCAGACATAGCCTTCCGCCGCGCCTTCCTGGGCCGAAGTGCCATGGATCAGAACTGCCTGCTGGTGCAATGGCGACAGCGCCGCGCCTTCGCCGACAAAGGCGCCCAGTTCGGTCATCTCGGCGATGACCATTGCCACCACTTCCAGTGCATAAACCGCATCAGCGGAAAACTCGCGCGCCTCTTTGGACTGCACCACCAGGACGCCCAGCATCTCGCCAAGCCGCTGCACCGGCACCCCGAGAAAGGAGGAAAACCGCTCTTCCCCGGTTTCCGGCATATAGCGGAACCCTTTGGCATTGGGGGCATCCGGCGTGTTCACCACCTTGCCGAATTTTGCCACCCGGCCCACCAGGCCCTCGCCGATGCGCATCCGGGTCTGGTGCACCGATTCAAGGTTCAAACCCTGTGTTGCACAAAGCTCCAGCGTCTCGTCATCGCGAAACAGATACACCGAGCACACCTCGGTCCCCATGCTATCGGCGATCAGATGGGTAATCTTGTCGAGCCGCGCCTGGCCGGCATCGTCGCCCGCCATCGCCTCGCGCAAGCGAACCAGCAGCTTCCTGCTTTCGGATTCTGTCGTGTCAGCCATTGCCACCCTCTCCCGAGGTCATTTCCCGCGCACCGCCGCCCTGCCTGATCCCCGCAGTGCGAACACCCTCCAGAGTAGTACGCCAGTGCTCTCTCCTCCACCCACTTGTCCCACCCCAGCGGAAAAAGTCCAAGTGTTTTTGCTGCATTGCCCGTAAACAAAGCAGCCTGCCACGGCATTGCGCAAGATACCGCCCGTGGCAGGGCGAACACAACAAAGGCGCCGGTGCGGCGCCTTTGCAAGATACGGAAAACGGTTTCCCGGTCAGCGCTTAGCCGGCTTTTTCCAGCTCAAAAGCGTCATGCAGCGCCTGCACGGCCAGCTCCATGTACTTACGGTCGATCAGCACCGAGATCTTGATTTCGGAGGTTGTGATCACCTTGATGTTGACGCCCTCATCCGACAGCACCTTGAACATCTTGGCGGCCACACCGGACTGCGAGCGCATGCCGATCCCAACAACCGATACCTTGGCGACATCCTTGTCGGCCAGCAGTTCGGCATAGTTCAGGTCGCCCTTTTCCTTGATCGCCTGCAGCGCCTGTTCGGCACGCGCCACCTGGTCGGTCGGGCAGGAGAAGGTCATATCGGTGCGGCCCTCATCCGAGATGTCCTGCACGATCATGTCGACATTCACGCCCGCATCGCTGAGGGTGGTGAAAATGGTTGCCGCGATACCGGGGCGGTCGGCCACCGACTGCACGGTCAGCTTGGCCTCGTCACGGGAATAGGCCACACCGGCCACAACATTGGATTCCATGATTTCCTCCTCGGCGCAGACCAGGGTTCCGGCCTCGTCAGTTTGTTCCTCAAAGCTCGACAGCACGCGCAGCTTCACCTTATAGCGCATTGCCAGTTCAACCGAGCGGGTCTGCAGCACCTTGGCGCCCAGTGAAGCCAGCTCCAGCATTTCTTCAAAGGCGATCCTGTCCAGCTTGCGCGCCTTGTCGCAAATCCGCGGGTCAGTGGTATAAACGCCGTCCACGTCGGTATAAATATCGCAGCGTTCGGCCTCGAACGCCGCCGCAAAGGCCACCGCGGTGGTGTCCGAACCGCCGCGGCCCAGCGTGGTGATGCGGCCTTCGGGGCTGATGCCCTGGAAACCGGCCACAACCGCCACTTTCATGCCCTCGCCAAACTTGGCGCGGATGTTTTCCGGCGGGATCTCCTCGATCCGCGCCTGGCTGTGCGCCGAAGTTGTCCTGAGCGGCACCTGCCAGCCCTGCCAGCTGCGGGCGGGAACATCCATTTCCTGCAGCGTCAGCGCCATAAGGCCGGCGGTCACATTCTCGCCCGAGGACACAATCGCATCATATTCGCGTGCGTCATACAGCGGCGAGGTCTCATCGACCCAGCCCACCAGCTCGTTGGTCTTGCCGGACATCGCCGACACAATGACGATCACATCATAGCCCTTGGCCACTTCAACGCCGACGCGTTTGGCGGCGCGGCGGATGCGGTCCAGGTTGGCGACAGACGTGCCGCCGAATTTCATCACAAGTACGGGCATATGGAGCGGGTCTCCCTGCGCTTGCGGGTTTCGGTCCCGTGCCTCATATGCGAGCGGTCCCTTAAGGGCAAGGGCATGCAGCCCCATCGGGCAAGGAAGCTGCGGTTCCGGCGTCCGTTTCAGCGCGGCAAACCGCCACAACGGTCAGGCTGCGCAACTTCAGCCAACCCGAGGCCCCTCAGCTGCGCCAGAAGCGGACAGTCAGCATCGCGTAAACCGCCATCAGCTCCAGCCGCCCGATCAGCATCGCCGCGCTCAGGATCCATTTTGCCGGGTCGTTCAGGGTCGAGAAGTTTCCCGCAGGCCCGATTGTATCGCCCAGGCCAGGGCCGATATTGCCCACGGCTGTGGCCGCGCCCGACAGTGAGGTCACGAAGTCCAGGCCGGTGAGCGCCAGCGCCCAGGCCACCATGCCCAATGTAACCACGAAGAACATGAAAAAGGAAATCACCGAGCTCAGCACCTCGGCATCCACCCGGCGGCCGTCATAGCGGGTGAGAAACACCCCGTGCGGCGACCGGATGCGCTGGATCTGCGCCCGGATCGAGGCAAACAGCAACTGGTAGCGGAAGATCTTGACCGAACAGGCCGTCGAGCCCGCACAGCCGCCGATCAGCCCGATAAAAAAGAACACCATGATCAGGAAGCTGCCCCATTGCATGTAATCGACACTGGCATAGCCGGTTCCGGAAATGATCGAGGTGATGTTGAACAGCGCTTCGCGGAAAGCCTGCTCGGGGTGGTGCGGAAACACGGTGACAAGCACACCGGAGGTCACCGCCACCAGCACCCCGATCGTCATCATGAACACCCGGATTTGGCTGTCGCGGAACAACGGCACACCATGGCCGTTGACCAGCTGCACATAGCGCACGAAAGGCAGCGCCGCCGCGATCATGAAGAACGACGCGGCATATTCCGCGGGCCCGGAAAAAGTCCCGAACGAGGCATCGTAATTGGAGAACCCGCCGGTGGACATGGTGGTCATCGCATGCACCAGCGCATCGAACGGCCCCATTCCCAGCACCATGTAGACCAGCACGCAGGCCAGCGTCAGCGAGACATAGATCAGCGAGATCTGCTTCGCGATCGCCTGCGCGCGCGGCAGTATTTTCCCCATTGTCTCAAAGGCTTCGGAGCGGAATATCTGCATCCCGCCGACCCGCAGTTCGGGCAGGAACACCATCGCCACCACAATGATGCCGATGCCGCCGAGCCATTGCAGGATGCCGCGCCACAACAGCAGCCCGCGCGGCAGATCGTCCAGCCCGGAAATCACGGTGGATCCGGTGGTGGTCAACCCTGACATCGCCTCGAAAAACGCATCGACGAACCGCAGCTCGGTTGCCCCCAGCATCAGCGGAATGGCCCCGAACAGCGGCAGCGCCAGCCAGACCATCGTGGTCAGCAGGAAGGTCTGGCGGATGCTAAGCCCCTCGCGCACCCCGTTGGCACAGCTCAAGGCCAGCAGCCCGCCCACCAGGATGGTGAACAGCGCGCTTTCCAGGAACACATGCCACTCTCCGCGGCCATCCATCAGATCGACCAGCAGCGGGAACAGCATCATGGCTCCCAAAATGACGACCAAAAGGCCGATGACATATCCAACCGGGCGGAGATCCAACATGCGGGGCAGCGTTGGACCTGCGCACGGTAAGTGTCAAGCCTGCGCCGCTATTCCTTGCCCTCGCCGGCTTTTACAGCGTTGCGCGCGGGCATCTTCTGCGGCTTGGACGGCTTGCGCGGGCGTTTGCCGGGCGCAGCTGTCTCAGATCGCGCCGGTTCGGAGGCCGGGGGGGCCGGTTCCGGTGCGGGCGTCTGCACAGCGAAGGATTTGGTCACTGCCGCCACGGCGGCGGACTGCGCGGTGTTCCCCTGTGTTTCCGGGCTGGCGCGGCGGGCGGCGGATCCGCGGAACACCGCGGACGGTTCCGAAGCCGCATCAGCGGCTGCTTTATCTGTTGCGCCCGGCGTTGCCTGATTTGCCTTCGCCGCCACCGGTTTTGCAACTTCCGGCTTCGCAACCGCAGCCTCGGCCGGCACGGTTTTTCCGCCGGCTGTATTTTCTGCAGCGGCCGTCACCGCGGTTTTTTGCTCTGCGGTCTTGGGCGCCGCCGGTTTTCTGGCAACCGTCTTCCTTTTGGCAGCGGGCTTTTCTGCCGTCTTCCGGGCAGGCGGTCGCGCGGGCTTAACTGCGGGTGAAACTGAAGTCACGTCTTCCGATGCCTTTGACGGTTCCGCAGTCTGCGGCTGTGCCGTGTCACCCAATGCCGCCTGCGGCACCGCGAGGCCGAGGATTTTCCGCTGCAATTCAAACATGGAACGGGCGGCCCGCATCTGCTGCAGCGGCGTCGCAATCGCTGCTTCGGTCATTTGCCGCCACAGCTTCAACTGCGTGCCAGCCGTATAGCCGGCCCATTCCTGCGCCAAGGCCGGGAATGCGCCATGCTGGTGAAAACTGCTCATCAGATACTCCTTACTTCTTGCGCTGGTTTTACCCTGCCTGTTCGGGCTGCGGCCGGGCAAAATAGGAGAAGCGCGGCGCCGGAGCAAATCCGGGCCTGCAGCAGCGGCAATCGGGTGTATCTTCCCTGCCCCATGCACAACGGCTCCCCAGGACACCTGGAGAATCCTCCAGGCTACAGTCCGGAGCTTACCATATTCCGCTGCATGGCAGCGTAAATAATGCGGCGGCGCAGAAATCACAGGGGGCCGGCCGGAGAACTGCCTTTTAATCAGGCGCGTCAGCCCAGCATTTACCCTTGATGGATAAGGGTCGCGAACAGTTTCGGATCCAGGCTCATCGCCTTGAACAGCGGCCCCTGGGTCAGCACGCTGACCGCATCATGGCTGTGCAGGCTTTCCTGATGGCTTGCAACCACCCGGAAATCGCCGATCCGCGCATCACCCTGCAATGCTTCGCAGAACAGCCGCGCCGCGTCTTCAACAAAGATCGGATTGGCCGCGTTCAGCTCGGCAAAGGCCTGTTCATCCTCGCGTTTGACCATCACCTGGGTCTCGGTCGGCACCGCCTGGCGGCACAGTTCGATCAGGTCCTCGAACCACAGGCAGCCGCTTTCCGGCACCGACTGCACCGAAATCCGCGCCACCGAGCGCTGCGAGTGCGGCGTCGCCAGCTGGCCGCGCGACTGGCGGGCATGCTCAGACAGCTCCAGTGAACACGGACAGGTCGAGGAATAGACATAGTCCAGATGCATGATCTTTTCACGCACGCCGTCATGGTCCACCAATTCCAGCGCAAAATCGTAATACTGATAGCCGCTGAGACCGGAGCGCAGGCTTTCGACCCTTGCCGGGAAGGAAAACCGCATCTGAATGCGCGCATCCGGGCTGTCCAGGTCGCTCAGGTAATCATCCAGCGCCGCCGCCATGACCTCGAAGCTGAAGGTGCGTTCGGCGTGTTTGTAGAAGGTGCGCATGATCCGGGACATGTTGATGCCCTTCTTGGCCGCATCCAGCGACACGGTGCCAGTGACGCTGGTTTCCAGTGTCAGATCGCCATCATCGCGGGTATGAAAGCGGATCGGCAGGCGGAAGTTGGAAATCCCCACATGCTGGATCTGCTCCTGCGCGCCGCGGATCAGGCTGGTCGGCCCGTTCTGCAAGTCGGGCAGCGTGGCGCGGTACGCCTCGTCCGATTTGAAATCCTCAGGGTAGTGCCGCGACAAATCCGGGTAGTTCCCCACCTCGCGGCCGGGCAGCAGCCGCGCCACAGCCGGATCCAGCTGCGCAATCTCGGTCTCGGTCACAGTGCCGGCCCAGGCCCGCAGCACATCCAGCGCGGCGGCAGCGGCCTCGCGGTCCGGCGCCTCAGCAGCATCGCGGTTATGAATGTTCATCGGCGTTCCCCCAAGTCATACGGCCCATATATAGGCCGGCAGGCCACCCTCATATACTGTTACGCGGCAGTTTTCAAAACGGATCCGCCAAATGCGGCAGAACCGGCGCCTTATCGGACCCCCAGCGCCTCTGCAGGCGCCGCGAGCGCGACTTGCAGTGCGCGGGGATCAGCACATCAGGCCGCGGCATGTCCAGTGCCGCTCCGTCCAGCCGGTGCAGCGGTCCGGCCCGGATTTCCGGCCCGCCACCTGCGCGGGCAGCAAGGCAATACCAGCCCCGCCTGAACCAGCGCCACCGCGGCGGGCACCCACGGTGCAATCGCCGATCCAACCGCTGCAAGTGGATTTCGCTGGCGCCCATGGCGGGCAGTTCGAGGAAAACGTGGTGATCTGCATCGAAAGCCTGATCGGCGAGATCGGGTCCGGGCCGGTCAAGCTGGAAACCCGGGTTCGGATCACCGCGGTCGGGCCGGGGCGGCTCGGGACGTTACCCTGGGAGATGTAAAAGTAAAGAGGGGGCTGTCCGCCCCCTCCTGAGCCTGCGGCTCACTTCACCCCCGAGAGTATTTTGACCAGAAAGAAGGCGGGCCGGGGCGCAGGCTTCAGGCCTGCGATGCCTCCAATGCGGCTGTCAGGTCGGCGATCAGATCACCTGCATCCTCCAGCCCCACCGAAAAGCGCACCAGGCCGGGTGTGATTCCCAGCTCCGCCTTCAACTCATCGCTGAGCCGCTGGTGGGTGGTGGTGGCCGGGTGGGTGGCAATGGATTTGGCGTCGCCCAGGTTGTTGGAGATCACCGGGATCGTCATTGCGTTCAGGAACTTGAACGCCGCCGCCTTGCCGCCTTTCAGATCCAGCGACAGCACGGTGCCGCCCTTGCCGCCCAGCTGGGTCTGCACCAATGCGTTCTGCGCGTGCCCCTTGAGACCCGGATAGATAATCCGCTCCAGCGCCGCGTGGCCATCCAGCGCCCCGGCGATCTGCAGCGCATTGTCCGCCTGGGCGTTGACGCGCAGGTCGATGGTCTCCAGCCCCTTCAGCATCACCCAGGCGTTGAACGGGCTGAGACTGCCGCCGGTGTGCTTCATATAGGGTTCCAGCGTGCCGCGGATAAAGTCCTTGGTGCCCAGCACAACACCGCCCAGCGCCCGGCCCTGGCCGTCGATATGCTTGGTTGCGGAATAGACCACCACGTCGGCGCCCTGCTCGATCGCGCGGGAGAACACCGGGGTCGAGAACACGTTGTCGACAATCACCAGCGCGCCTGCCGAATGCGCGATCTCAGCCACCGACCGGATGTCGATCACTTCCAGCGTCGGGTTCGACATCGACTCGAAAAACACCGCCTTGGTGTCCGGCCGCATCGCGGCGCGCCACTGGTCCAGGTCGGTGCCATCGACAAATGTCACCTCAACGCCGAAACGGGTCAGGATGTTTTCCAGGATATAGAGACAGGAGCCGAACAGCGCCTTGGCCGACACCACATGATCGCCTGCCTTCAGCACCGAGGTCAGCGCGCCGCTGACCGCCGCCATGCCGGAGGCGGTGGCAAAAGCATCCTCGGCCCCTTCCAGCGCGGCGATCCGCTCTTCGAACATCGCCACCGTCGGATTGCCATAACGGGCATAGATGAATTCATCCGGGCCGGTCTCGATGAACCGCGCCTCTGCCTGTTCGGCACTCTCGTAAACAAATCCCTGGGTCAGGAAAATCGCCTCGCTCACCTCGTTGTACTGGCTGCGGCGGGTGCCGCCGTGAACCAGTTTGGTGCGGCTGTTCCAGGTCTCGCTCATCTTCCGTCTCCTCGCGCCATTAGCGCACAAAAAAACCCCAATCGGCCAAGCGAAAGGGGGTCCTTCTCGTCCTGACCTCTTTAGCGGGAATGTTTAACGTGGCCCGCAATCCGGTAACAAATCGCGCACGCCCGAGGCGGCAACCCTCAGGATTCAATCAGTCTAAAGAAAACACCGAATCGGTCGTTTTCCGCAGAAGGATCTTTGCCACGATCCCAGCTGTTTCCCTCCCTCCCCGCTTGGGTATGCCAGCATGCCGAACGTAAAGCCCTAGGGCATACTTAGCAAACTTGGCCGCTTTGGGCCATCTGGCCGGTCCGGGCACCGGAAAGGATTGCGCGGGAATACAGCAGAAAAGCCCGGTTATGCAAGGCCGAATACGGCCTGGAATGCCGGCCGGCCTGCCGTGCAAAAGGTCTCGTTTTTCATGGTAGGGCCTGCGTCCCCTGCCCGGATTGCAGAACCGGGCGTTCCTCAGCAGGCAGCGGGACTGTTCAGGCGTTCGCCGCAGCCGCAGCATGCAGCATGCAGCGCGATCCCTAAGGTCAGGGAAGTGCCTGCCGCAAGGTTCCGGCAGGCTGCCGGTGGAGCATCCCTCTCCACCGGCAGCCACCTGGGTTTACACTCAGGATTTTTTCACTCAGGCTTTTACCTGGTGCCTGGCAATGAAGTTGTAAGCCAGGCCGCCGAGGATGGCGCCAATCACCCAGTTGAAACCGGACAAGAACGCGAACCACGGAATCCAGACAGTCGCCACCGAGAAGACGGCCGCCGCCGCGAAGGCTTTGACCGCAGCGTTGTTCCAGCCGTTGTCATAATGGTAAAGACCGGCGTCCATGGTGTAGAGGTCGGCGACCTTCAGCTGCTCCTGCCGGTGCATATAGTAGTCAACGATCATGATGCCGAAGATCGGCGCCAGTGTCGCGCCGAGCGTGTTGACAAAGCCGCTGATGCCGAACTGGCTGATGAAACTGTTCCAGAACCCGCCGATGACCAGCGCAAACAGCGAGGTGATCAGACCGGCCTTGCGGAAGCTGATCTTTTCAGGGGCCAGATTGGCGATGCCGTTCACCGCCGGAATGAAGTTGGCCACCAGGTTGATGCCGACAGTCGCCGCAAAGAAGGTGATTGCGGCAACGATACCCAGCAGCACACTGTCGGTCCGCTCAACGATCTCGGTCGGATTGATGATCTCCTCCCCGAAGACAACAGCCGCACCGCCGGTGGTCAGCAGGGCCAGGGCCGAGAACAGGATCATGTTGAACGGCAGCCCGGCAAAGTTGCCCAGGACCATCGCCCGCTGGTCCTTGGCATAGCGCGAAAAGTCGCTGAAATTGATCATCACAGCCGCAAAATAGGCCACCATGGTGCCGACAATGGCGATGAACCCCTTGAATTCGCTCCAGAAGGTGCCTTCGGGGTTGGCAAAGATCGTGGCCGTGGCGCTGAGCAGCTGACCGTCCGAGCGCTGCCAGAGCACGGCAACCAGGCCGATCATCACCAGATAGACAAAGGGGCCTGCGATATTGAGGAAGGTTTCCACCCAGTTCATGCCGCGCCAGAAGATGAGGATATGAAAGCCCCAGACGAGCACGAAGGAAAGCCAGTCGATGCCGGTAAGGCCGAGGATCTCGGTGCCGCCGGAGATGCCGGTAAGCGAGCGGATCAGCAGCGCCAGTGCGGTTGAGGCAAAATAGACCTGGACCCCGTACCAGAACACCGCCACCGTTGCGCGCAGAATGGCCGGCAGTTTGGCGCCTTGGGTCCCCATGCTGGCACGGGCAAGGACCGGATAGGGTATGCCGTATTTCTCGCCCGGAGCACCTGAGAGATTCACCATCCACATCACGAACAGCCCGGCGCAGATCAGCGCCGCAAAGGCAGTCCAGCCGCCGACGCCATAGGAAATGAACAGCGACGCCACCAGCGAATAACCGAACAGCGACTGCACGTCATTGGCCCAGATGTTGAAGATGGCGAACCATCCCCATGTTTTTTCGTCGCGGCCAGCGGGGTTAAGCGCATTGCCTTCGGGGTCAAGTGTGCCCCCTTGCGCGATGCGCATGTCTTCTGTTGCAGTCATGGTTTCCTCCCTGATGCTGTTCCGCGGCCGGCGCCTCCCTGCCCCTGCCAAACAGCTTGGCAATCTAGTCTTGCAACTGGCATATTAGCAGATATCCTAATTAGCATCTGTTCGGAATTTCAGATAACACTTTATTGAAACCGCAGATAATGCCGATTGAGGAAAGCCGGATGACCCAGTCTCAGAATGTTCAGCTTTTGGCGGTGAAGGCGCAGCAGGCCCTGATGGCGGCACTGCGCAGCGGGCAGCTGCGCGACGGGCAGTTTCTGTCGATGTCACAGCTGGTTACCATGCTCGGCTTGCCGCTGTCCGCGGTCCGCGAAGCGGTCAAGCACGCCAGCTCGCAGGGCCTGCTGGTCACGATGCCGAAACGCGGCATTCAGGTGATGGAGGCGCGCCCAGAAACGATCCGTGACTGCCTCGACTTCCGGATGGTGCTGGACCAGGAGGGGGCACGGCGCCGGATTGCCAACGACGATCTGACCGGACTCGGCGCCCTTCGGGACCGGCATCAGGCCTTCCGTGAAGCCGCACTGCGCGGCGAAACCGGCAAAACGCCGGACGGGCCCATAGAAGTCGACCTCTCGCTGCATGATTTCCTGGCCGCTGGACTTGGAAACCCCCAGCTGGCGGCAGCTTATGCAGCCAACCGGATGCGGACTGCCATTATCCAGAACGCCCGCCCTTTTCTGCAGGACCGGATCATTTCGGCGATGGAAGAACACCTTGCCATTATGGACGCCCTTGAACGCCACGATGCTGACGCCGCAACCGGCGCAATCCGGCTTCACTATACGCAGACCCTGCGATGGTGGGGCGTCACCTGACCTCCGCCCTGCCCCGCCGCGCAGCAAACTGCTCGGGACCGGAACGGTCGCGCCGGCGGGAGGGCAGCCGCCTCTTGCCTGCCCGCTGCCTGCCGTGTTCCTGTAGCCGGGCAACCTGACGGAGAAAACAGATGCAGGAACCGATCCGGCTTTACTACTGGCCCACGCCCAACGGCTGGAAAATCTCCATCGCACTGGAGGAAATGGGGCTGCCCTATGAGGTGACGCTGATCGACATCGGCAAGGGGGATCAGTTCGCTCCGGAGTTCCTGAAACTCTCCCCGAACAACCGGATGCCCGCAATCGTGGACCCGGACGGCCCCGGCGGCGCCCCGGTTCCGCTGTTCGAAAGCGGCGCCATTCTGCAATATCTCGCCCGCAAGACCGGGCAATTCTATGGCCGGGACGAACGGGCGCGGCTGGCCGTGGATCAATGGCTGATGTGGCAGATGGGCGGGCTCGGCCCGATGGCAGGCCAGGCGCACCACTTCCTGAAATACGCGCCCGAGGACCTGCCTTATGCCAAAGACCGCTACCGGAGCGAGGCTGCCCGCCTCTACGGCGTGCTGGACCGGCAGCTGGCGGAGAATGAATTTGCCGCGGGGCCGGATTTTACGATTGCCGATATCGCCATCTGGCCCTGGGCGTCGCTGTGGGAGGGCCAGCAGCAGACGCTGGAGGACAAGCCCCACCTCTCCCGCTGGCTGGAGCGGATGTGGTCGCGGCCCGGGGTCGTGGCAGGCCGGGCGCTGCATGCGGATTTGCGGGCGGACAGGTCGGACACCAGGGCGCAGCAGGTGATTTTCGGACAAGGCGGCTGATTTGCGCAGCAGCAGCGCACCGCAGGTGCGCTGCCGGGCCCAAGGCTTGAAGCGTCATCTTTGATGAGGCGCCAGGGCGCGGGAGCCCTGCCCTGCCGGCCGCCGGTCACTCCGCCGGGCCGGCCTCTTCTTCCTCGGCGCCGTATTTCTGGAACAGCTGCCCTTGCAGCATGAAAAAGGCAAACATCGCCACCGGCAGGCCGAAGGTCTTGAAATAGACCCATGTGTCGGTGCTTTGCGTCCGCCAGATCAGCTCATTGGCCACCGCCAGGCCAAAGAAGAACGCGCACAGCCGCCGGGTCAGGATCATCCAGCCTTGCTGCTGCAGCGGCATGACTTCCTCCATCACCACCTTCAGCCAGCTCTGCCCGCGCAGAAGCCCGAGCCCCAAAAGCCCGCCGAACAGCAGATACAGCATCGTCGGCTTCATCTTGATAAAGCGGTCGTCGTTGAACCAGACCGACATGCCGCCGAACAGCACCACCAGAATGAGCGTGGCAAACTGCATCCGCGACAGATGCCCGGTCAGTTTCCACAGGGCCAGCGTCGATGCCGCCATCAGCGGGATGAAGGCGGCGGTGATGACGATGAAGCCCTTGTATTCATTGCCGCCGATCAGGAACACCTCATCCTTCAGCTTCAGATAGCCGATGAAGAACAGCACGATCGGGCCCAGCTCCAGCAGCATCTTCAGGGTCGGGTTGATCTTCTTTCCGGCCATGGGGCCTCCTGTCAGTTCTGCGCGCGGTCTCAGCCGCCCATTTCCACTATCACGGCGCCCAGCGCGATCAAAGCCATCAAGGCAATCCGCCGCGGGCCCACGGTTTCCTTCAGCACCAGCCAGCCGATCAGCGCCGCAAACACGGTGGAGGTCTCGCGCAGCACCGCCGCCTCCCCCACCTTGTCAAGCCGGGTCGCCAGCATCACCGCCCCGAAGGAGGCAAAGGCCACCAGCCCGCCGAAGACCCCCTTGACCATCAGCGGCCCCGGCGGCGGCGGTTCCGGCATCCGCCGCCAGCGGGCAAGGGCGATGACCGGAAACACCAGCCCGTCGATCATGAAGAACCATGCCAGAAAGGTGAACGGATCAGCGGTCGCCCGGATGCCATAGGCGTCATAGGTGGTGTAAAGCGCCACGAACAGCCCGGTGATCACCGCCAGCACCAGCGCAATCCCCAGCGTCTCCCGCGCAGAGACCAGAAAGATGAAATTGTATACTGCCAGGCCGAAGATCCCGGCCAGCAGAACCCCGACGCCCAGCCACTGCGTCACCGTGAAGACCTCGCCGAACAGCCAGTAGGCGCCGATCACCGTGAACAGCGGCCCGGTGCCGCGCACCACCGGGTAGACCACCGTATAGGCGCCCTTGGTATAGGCCAGCGCCTGAAACAGCTTGTACAGCACATGGATCACCCAGGCGCCAAAGAAGATCAGCCACATGTGCGGCTCGGGCCAGGGCACCACAAACAGCGCGAACGGCGCCGCCATCAGGGCGTAGGAAATGTCGATGGCCCCGCGCGACAGCCAGGGGTCGTGGCGGCCCTTTTGCAGCGCCCCGAAGACCGCGTGCAGCACCGCGGCCATCAGCGCCAGATACAGCGCCGCCTGATGCCCCGCCGCGGTGCCTTCCAGGGAAATCAGCCAATCGCTCAAATCAAACGCCTTTGCTCAAACCGGCAAGCCCGGGCTATTCCGCCGCCGGACCGCCGGAAGATAGTTGCAGCAAGAGGAAAACAGATCTCAGTTTTCTTCAAGACCGGTGAGAGCCGCCGCAAAGTCTTCCGGATCAAAAGGGGCCAGGTCGTCGATCTGCTCCCCCACACCGATGGCGTGGATCGGCAGGCCGAATTTGTCCGCCAGCGCCACCAGCACACCGCCTTTGGCGGTGCCGTCCAGCTTGGTCATCACCAGGCCCGAGACATCGGCCAGTTTCTGGAAGGTGCCCACCTGCGACAGCGCATTCTGGCCAGTGGTCGCATCCAGCACCAGAAGCGTATTATGCGGAGCGGTTTCATCCTTCTTGCGGATCACCCGGACAATTTTCGACAGCTCCTCCATCAGGTCGGCGCGGTTCTGCAGCCGGCCTGCGGTGTCGATCATCAGAAGATCGGCGCCCTCTTCCTGCGCTTTCGTCATCGCGTCGAACGCCAGCGAGGCCGGGTCCGAACCTTCCGGGGCGGTCAGCACCGGCACGCCCGCACGGTCGCCCCAGACCTGCAGCTGTTCAACAGCAGCGGCGCGGAAGGTGTCGCCTGCAGCAATCACCACCTTTTTGCCGGCGCCCTTGAACTGGCTGGCCAGCTTGCCGATGGTGGTGGTCTTGCCCGAGCCGTTGACGCCCACCACCAGCACCACCTGCGGGCGTTTGGCGTAGATCGGCAGCGGCTTGGCCACCGGCTCCATGATGCGGGCGACTTCCTGCGCCAGCAGCTCTTTGATCTCGCGCGAGGACACCCGCTTGCCCATCCGCCCCTCCGCCAGGTTGGCGGTGACGCGCAGCGCCGTGTCGACCCCCATGTCGGCGGCAATCAGCAGCTCTTCCAGCTGCTCCAGCATGTCGTCATCCAGCGCCCGGCGCGGCTCGGCAGCACTGCCGCGGCCCATCAGACGGCCCAGCAGGCCCGGCGCTTTCTTCTCCGGTTCCGCTGCAGCTGCAGGCTGCGGAGCGGGTTCAGGCGCCGGTTCCGCCTCAGGGTCCGGTTGCGGCGCCGGCTGCGGCACAGGCACAGGCTGCGGCACAGGCACAGGCTGCGGCACAGGCGCCGGGGCTGGCTGTTCAGGCGTGACAGCGGGCGCATCCGCCAGGGCTTCCACCGCCGCGGCCGCACTGTCCTCCGCCCCCTCCTCGACAATCGCATCGAGCCCCTGCTCGAGCTTGGAGGAGGATTTGAACAGCCGCTCCTTGAGCTTTGAGAAAAACGCCATCTTGGTCTCCGCAAAAGGGTCTGCTCCCCACCTAATGCGGATTGCGCCGGAGTGCAAAGCGCAAGGCGTCCTGCGCATCAGGAAAATACAGCAAGAAACCCTGCTTGCGCGCCCCAGTAAAGCAGCCAGACCGCATAGGGCGCAATCCGCCGCAGCGGGTGCTCTGCACTCAGCACAAAGGTTTCCGCGGCCAGGATCATGTCCGACAGCATAAAGGCGCAAGCCGCGGCAAAGACCCAGGTGCCGGGTGGCAGGGTCAGCGCCGCCGCCCCCATGCCAAGGATGACCGGGATATAGGCCAGCACCGGCCCCTTAAGCGCCCCGGCCCGCGGTGCCAGGACACGCGACATCCCCAGCCCCAATAGAACCATCGCAATCACCACCCCCGGCATCTGCAGCAGCCGCGCCGGATCGCTCGCATCCCGGGTCAGGAACAGCACCGCATAGACCAGATGCCCGGCAGCAAAGGCGCCGACACCCGCCATGAACGCCCCCTCGCCGTCGCGCGACAGGAACAGATCCCCCAGCGCGCAAAGACCCAGCGCCAGGGCCAGCAGCCAGGGTGCGCCAACCAGCAGTGCCGCCAGCGCCAGCAGGGCCACCGACGCCGTTTTCAGCACGCTGCGCAGCAGCCCGGGCGGCGGCACGGCCAGGAGAAGATAGATCAGCGCACAGGCCCCAGCCCCCGCCCAAAGCATCAGTTCCGCCGTCATACCCCGCCTCCCCTTTGATCTTACGCCACTCTGTCCGTGCAAGCCGCACGCCGTCAAAGGTGACCCCGCGGGAGCCGGCGCAAGAGCACGCAAAGCTTGGAGCTGGACCCCCGCCTGAGGCACAATGGCCTCATGCGCTCAATGATGATTCTCCTGCTGGCAGTCCTGCCCGCCCCGCTCTCGGCTGCCGAGCCGCTGAACGCCGAACAATTCGACCGCTATACCCAGGGCCGCACCCTGTTCTACGGCTTTGGCGGCATCATGTACGGGGTGGAGCGCTACCTGCCCGGTCGGCGGGTGATCTGGTCGTTTCTGGACGGCAGATGCCAGGAGGGCAGCTGGTACGAGGACGCAGGCCGGATCTGTTTCATCTATGAAAACCGGGGCGATCCGCAGTGCTGGAGTTTTGAACTCGCCCCCGGCGGGCTGACCGCCAGGTTCGAAGATGACCCGGCCTCGACAGAATTGTACGAGGCCGAAGACATCGGCGAGAAAATGCTGTGCTACGGCCCTGACGCCGGTGTCTGAAGCCTGCGCCGGCGCCGTGAGTATTTCAGACCGGAAAGAAGCTAGAACAGCGAGCCCTGACCGCCGCCGGACGGTTTTTCTGCGGCGCTCTGGGAAGCCGGATCCGCAGTGCCCCTGTCCAGATCCAGAATGCCATCGGCAAATTCGATCTGCAGCGGGCCGGCCTGGGCCGCAGCGGCCTTGGTGGTGAGGATCCCGGCACCCGAACGCACCACCGCATAGCCGCGCTGCAGCGTCGCCTTGTAGCTGAGGATCTCCAGCTGGCGCCCCGCCGCCGCCAGGGTCTGGCGCTGGCGGTCGAGACGCAGCGACTGGGCCGCATCCAGCCGCTGCGCCAGATGGCCCAGCGCGTCCTTGCGGGCCGTGATCTCGCGCTGAATGGGGCGCAGGCTGAGGCGGGAGGACAGGTTCTGCAACCGGTCGCGGCGCCCCTGCACCAGCTGGCGCAGGGTGGCGGGTCGCAGGGAGGCCGCTGTTTCGCTCAGATGCACCCGGCGGCGCTGCACCCCGGATATCAGCGCCCCCGGCAGCCGGTCGGCAATCCGGTCCAGCCGCTGGCGCGGGGTTTCCAGCAGGGTATCGGGCCTGGGCAGCGCCCGCGCCAGATCATTCAGCCGCTGGCGGCGCTGCTGCACCGCCTGGCCTGCGGCGCGGGTCAGCCGCGCCCCCTGGGTCTCGGCCCAGGCCATCAGTTCCAGCCGCACCGGCACGGCAAGTTCCGCCGCCGCCGTCGGCGTCGGCGCCCGGCGGTCGGAAACAAAGTCGATCAGCGTGGTATCCGTCTCATGCCCAACGGCGGAAATAAGCGGGATCTGCGACGCCGCCGCGGCGCGGGCCACGATCTCCTCGTTAAAGCCCCACAGATCCTCGATCGAGCCGCCGCCGCGGGCGACAATGATCAGGTCCGGCCGCGGCAGCGCGCCGCCCGGAGTCAGGCGGTTGAAACCGTCGATGGCGCGGGCCACTTCAGGCGCGCAGTTCTGCCCCTGCACCGCCACCGGCCAGACCAGCACCTTGCGCGGGAACCGGTCGCGCAAGCGATGCAGGATGTCGCGGATCACCGCGCCGGAGGGCGAGGTCACCACGCCGATGATCTGCGGCAGATAGGGCAGCGGCTTTTTGCGCCCGGGCGCAAACAGCCCCTCTGCCTCCAGCTGCTTCTTGCGCTTTTCCAGCAGCGCCATCAGCGCGCCCTGCCCCGCAACCGCAACCTCGTCAACGTTCATATTGTATTTGGACTGGGCGCCAAAGGCGGTCAGCCGGCCGGTGACCACCACCTCCAGTCCTTCCTCGGGCACCACCGACAGGCTGGAAACCTGCCCCTTCCAAGTGGTGCAGGCCAGCACCGAGCGGTCATCCTTGATGTCATAATACAGATGGCCGGAGCGCGCCTTGAACACCCGGCCCACTTCGCCCTTCACCCGGATGCGGCCGAAGGTGCCCTCCAGCGTGCGCTTCACCTCGCCGGAGATTTCCGAGACAGTGAATTCGGGCGCGTTCTGCCCCGGTTTTGGATCATCAAACAGGTCGGACATGGGGCGCTGCTCTCCAGTGGCTTGAGGCTGGTCTTGTTTTGAGGCCGCGCGCAGCATAGAACGCGCCGCAAGCATGGCAAGCCCCGGATGGCGCCGGGAGGCCAGACGGCTCAGGCAGATCGGAGAACACGCACATGAACATCCTCATCCTCGGCAGCGGCGGGCGCGAACACGCCCTGGCCTGGGCAGTGATGCAGAACCCCAAATGCGACAAGCTGATCGTGGCGCCGGGCAATGCCGGCATCGCCCAGATTGCCGACTGCGCCGCGCTGGACATCGAAAACGGCGGTGCGGTGGCGGCGTTTGCCGAGGAAAACGCCATTGATTTCGTGATCATCGGCCCCGAAGCGCCGCTGGCGGCAGGGGTTGCCGACCGGCTGCGCGAGGCGGGCCTGCTGGTCTTTGGCCCGTCCGAGGCGGCGGCCCGGCTGGAAGCCTCAAAAAGCTTCACCAAGGAGGTCTGCGATGCGGCGGGCGCCCCCACTGCCGCCTATGGCCATTTCACCGATGCCGAGGCCGCCAAGGCCCATGTGCGCAAACATGGCGCGCCGACCGTGGTCAAGGCCGACGGGCTGGCAGCCGGCAAGGGCGTCATCATCGCGATGACCGAGGCGGAGGCCATCGCCGCCATCGACGACATGTTCGGCGGCGCCTTCGGCGGCGCCGGCGCCGAGGTGGTGATCGAAGAATTCATGGAAGGCGAGGAAGCCTCGCTGTTTGTGCTGGTGGACGGCGAGGACGTGCTGGCGATCGGCTCGGCCCAGGACCACAAGCGGGTGGGAGAAGGCGACACCGGCCCCAACACCGGCGGCATGGGCGCCTATTCCCCCGCGCCGGTGCTGAGCGCCGGGATCGAAGCCCGCGCGATGGAAGAGATCGTGAAACCCACCATGCGGGTGATGGCAGAGCGCGGCATGCCTTATCAGGGGGTGCTTTATGCCGGCCTGATGATCAACGACGGTTTGCCGCGGCTGGTGGAATACAACGTCCGTTTCGGCGACCCGGAATGCCAGGTGCTGATGATGCGGCTTGGCGCGCAGGCGCTGGACCTGATGCATGCCGCGGCTGAAGGCCGGCTGGGCGAGGCGCAGGTGAACTGGGGCGACGATCACGCGATCACGGTGGTGATGGCGGCTGAAGGCTATCCCGGCTCTTACCAAAAAGGATCCGAGATCAAGGGGCTGAAGGCCCTGCCCGAGGACAGCAGCAATATGGTGTTCCATGCCGGCACCAAGGCTGAAGACGGCAAGGTGCTGGCTGCCGGCGGAAGGGTGCTGAACGTGACCGCCCGCGGCGATACCCTGCAGGAGGCCCGCGACCGCGCCTATGCGATGGTGGACGGGGTCGAGTGGCCGCAAGGCTTCTTCCGCCGCGACATCGGCTGGCGCGCGCTGGATTGACCCCCTGCTGCGGCGGCGGCTCTCCCGCCTGCTCCCGGCCAATCAAAGATTGACCGTCGCAGTTGGGCCTGGCCGGGGCGCAGGCGCCCGGCCAGGCCCCCTTGCTCCGTCCGTCAGCGGTATCCTTGCCGGGTGCAATGCGGTAGTCTGCACCTCAGCC
Organism: Leisingera sp. SA215; assembly: GCF_055902035.1. Taxonomy (NCBI): domain Bacteria; kingdom Pseudomonadati; phylum Pseudomonadota; class Alphaproteobacteria; order Rhodobacterales; family Roseobacteraceae; genus Leisingera; species Leisingera sp. SA215. The sequence goes on from NZ_JBVVXU010000004.1 coordinate 209,923, forward strand.
GGACGCGAGAGGCTGCATAGCGGTGAGAATGGCCCTGGGGGAGCGATGATCCGCGGTTGCCGGACAGGGCAGGCGATGCCGGCCGTCCGCTGCAGCCTGCCGTGCCGTCTGCGCCTCCTGCCTGCTGCACCGGGCCGGCCGGGAGGAGGCCCGCCCCGCCCGCTGGAAGGTCCAACTGTGAAACTGCCGCGCAGAATCAGCGCTGACGATCCGCTGCTTGCCGAGGTGCTGGCCCTGATCCAGCGCAGCTTTGCCTATATGGACGGCCGCATTGATCCGCCCTCTTCCATGCACCGGCTGACAGTCGGCGGCATGGCGGAGCATTGCCGCGCCGGCGGCGAGATCTGGGCCGCCGGCAGCCCGCCTGCGGCCTGCATCTTTCTGACGCCGAAGGCGGACTGCCTGCACCTTGGCAAGCTGGCCGTTGATCCCGCCCGCCGGGGATCAGGCCTGGGCAGGCAGATGGTGGACCTGGCGGCACAGCGCGCCAGGGATCTGGGCCTGCCGGCGCTTGAGTTGCAGACGCGGATCGAACTGGTGGAAAACCACCGCCTGTTCGCCCGGCTCGGGTTTGCCAAGACCGCAGAAGGTTCCCATCCCGGCTGCAGCAGGGTGACAAACATCACCATGCGTATGCCGCTATAGCGCGCTCCTGCGATGCCCGGCGGTGCCAATGTCCATGCCTCAGGCCAAGGCGCATCCGCCGGGTCAGAACAGCGACAGAATCGGATCGCTGAAGCCAGAATTCACAGACCCGTTGAGATCCGCCAGCATGAGGAACCTGTTACGGAATTCATCCAGTTTTGCATCGTCGAGAAGATCCGCCGGATGGGTGGTTCCGAAGGCGGCAAACGCGCGCTCCTTCATCTCCTTCACCTGCCGGTCCACATCCAGCTGGCCGAAACTCGACGGCAGCGCCAATGCGGTTTCGAATACCGTTTTCAGCGGCGGCGAGCCGATGATGCCGTACCAATGGGCGTTTTCGCTGCCGCCCGCATCCGCAACGGCTTGCAGCTCGCGCTCAAAAGCCAGCGCCAGCCGCATGTTCGAATCGCTCTCGCCGATCTCAATTTCAAACTGGCGGGTGGTGTAAAGCTCGGAGAGCTGCGCGGCGAAACCTTCCGGATACGCGCGGCCGGTTTCCCCGCCGTTGAAGGAGAAAGCATATGCCATTGCTTTCAAACCGGTATCGTAATGCAGGTTGGTGAATGACGTGCTGGACGACAGGTCGGATTCAAAGGCCCGGATCACAGTGTCGAAATCCAGGCTCCGTTTGCTCTGGCCGAAGAGATCCAGCGTCGCTTCAAACAGGCTTAAATCAAAGACCAATTCCCGCGGATCGGCAAAGGTGCCCAGCTTGCCGGTGATTTCATCCGAAAACACCTTCATCTTGCTGACATGTTCCGGCCAGCCGTTCTGAAACGCGTCAGCAAAATCGTAATAGTCTGAATTTTCGGGCTGGTTCACATAGGAGTTCGGGTCAGACAGATCCGACTCCAAAATCTGGCGCAGCTCGTCCTCATCCCTGCCATACAGCCCGAATGTATCCAGCGCATGCTCCAGCACCTCCGGGTTCGACAGCAGCTCATCCGGATCGGTCATCGCATTGATATCCGGCCAGCCGAATCCAAACGCCCTGGAAACCGCAAGATATCTTTTGTCCTCCAGCTGATTCACAAAGGAGGCCGGATCGGTGGTATCCGAATTCAGAACCCGGCGCAGGAAATCGGGGCTGGTGCGTTCCAGGTCAAAGGTATCGACAACGGCCTGCAGAAGATTTTCATCCCCCAGCAGATCATCCGCGCTTGCCAGGCCTTCGCTGTGCGCGTTGAATTCCCCGACCAGCGCCTGGATGCTGTTTTCATACACCGGCGGCGTGTTGAAACTGAATTGCCGGGCAAACTCGGCATATTTGGGATTGCTCAGCTTGTTCACAAAGGACTCCGGGTCTGCCAGGTCGGATTCCAGCACTTTCTGCAGAAAGAACTGATTTTTCTCCAACCCTTCCATTCCCGCGTTGGCAAGCGCCTTGCGCAGCAGGGGGCCGTTTGCCAGCAAATCATCCGGCGAGGCGACACTGGCAAATTCAGCGCCGGCCTTGGCGCCGGGAAGCGACGGGCCATCCGGGCTGTTGAAGCCAAAGGTTTCCGCCAGCGATTGATACCGGCTGTCGTTGAGCCGGTTCACAAAGGAGCCCGGGTCGCTGATATCGGATTCAAGCACCTTCTTGATGAACGCCCGGTTGCCGATATCCTCGTCCAGGCCAAAGGCGCCCAGCGTCACGGTCAGCAGGTTGTAGTCATCCAGCAGCTGGTCCGGTGTCTCGACGCTGGTGATTCTCTGATTGAAGTCCTGCACCTTCCGGTCGACGACCGGCGACTTCTCATAGATTTCCTGCTGCTGGCCGCGGGTCCGCTGCAGGAAGCTCCACCCGCTGATACCGGTGCCCAACACATAGGGTGTAAAGCTCACGCGCCTGTCTCCTGTAAAACCGGCTCAGGCAGATAGCCGCCTGGCGCCGCTCGTCAGGAGCAAGGTAACCCGAAGGGAATGAATAAATCTGAAACACCGCGCAAAAACCGGATCGGGTGCTGCACGGCCGGTCTGTATGTCCAGGCGGCAGCGGCGGCAGGCACGCCCGCCTGTTCCTCCCCTCCTGCCGGAGCGGCTGAACAGTTGGGCCGGGCGCCGCGCAGGGCGCGGCGCGGGCAGGTTTCAAGCGCGGCGCTCAGCGGCAGACCGGCGCGTCAGCCTGTCCGGTTCCGGTGCGGAAAGGGCGCCATCCCTGAACCGCCAAATGCGCAAGGGCCAGCCAAGGCCGGCCCCAACCACACCCGCCATGCGCGGCGGGCGGAACCGCGGGCAGCAGCGCGCCTCATCAGACGCCGCGCCGCTGCCCCTGCGATCATCAGATCTGTTTTTCGGGCATATGCACCACCAGCCCGTCCAGCGCATCGCTCACCTTGATCTGGCAGGTCAGCCGCGAGCGGGCCGGATCCGGCTCATAGGCGAAATCCAGCATATCCTCTTCCATGTCGTCCTTGGCAGGCAGCTTCTCGACCCAGTCCGGCGCAATGTACACATGACAGGTCGAGCAGGCGCAGGCGCCGCCGCAATCAGCCTCGATGCCCGGGATATTGTTGTCGCGCGCGCCTTCCATCACGGTCAGCCCATTGGCGACATCCACAACATGGCTGGTGCCGTTGTGCTCGATGTAAGTGATCTTTGCCATTGTCAGCTCTCTTCCCTTTTCCGGTACTTGCGCGACTGTGTAGCCAAGCCCCTGCACCGGTGCCAGCCCCAATTGCGACCCAGCCCTGCCGCAGCTGGACTTTTCACCTCAATGTTCTATATTTGTTCACGCCGGATATTTTTCAACCGCAAGGCCGTTTTCCTCATGCCAGCCCCCGCCTCACCCCCCGCCTCCGGCCCAGCCCCCGCCGCCGCCTGCGCTGCGGGCGGGCACCGGGCACAGCCCTGGCCGCAGCCGCCGCACTGCCTGCCCGCCGCCCGGCTGCAGGAGCCGCCGGAGGGCGCCCGCGTCACCGTGGCCGGGCTGGTGATCCTGCGCCAGCGTCCCGGCACCGCCAAGGGCGTGATTTTTGTCACCCTTGAGGATGAAACCGGCGTGGTCAACGTGATCGTCTGGCGCAAGATCTACGAGGCGTTCCGCCGGGCGGTGATCTCGGGCCGGCTCTTGCGCGTCACCGGCCGGCTGCAGCGGGCGCATTCCGTCACCCATGTGATTGCCGGGACGGTTGAGGATATTTCACCGATGCTGGACCTGTTGCTGGCGGAACAAGGCCGCCGGGAGGATCCCGCCTTTGCGCAGGGGCCGGAACTGGGCTAACCTGCCGTCAAAGCACCGGCCCCCGGAACGGACATGCGGAACGGGCAAGCGCGCCGGCAGAGGCACAGTGACAAAGGCATCCGGGCATGACGCCGAGCATATTCGAAACCAGCCGCCGGTTCTGGCCCGGGCTGCTGCTGGCGCTGCTGGCGGCCTGCGTCCAGCCGCCGCCCGGCGGCGACGTGTCCCGCGCCGGACGCTATGCCCCGCCGGGCGCGCCGCCCGGCACCTGCTGGAGCACACACATCTCGCCCGCGGTCGTCGAAACCGTCACCAGCCAGGTGCTGGCACAACCGGCGCAAACCGACAGCAGCGGCCGGGTCACCCGCCCCGCCATCTTCCGCACCGAAACCCGCCAGCAGATCGTCACCCCGCGCCGGGCGGACTGGATCGAAATCCCCTGCCCGGCGATGATGACTCCCGCTTTCATCCGCACCATCCAGCGCGCCCTGACCGCCCGCGGGCTGTACCGCGGCCCGGTTCACGGACAGATGGACATGGCCACCCGCACGGCCGTGCAACGCTATCAGGCCCCGCTGGGGCTGGACAGCGGCACCCTGACGCTCACCTCCGCCCGCAAGCTGGGGCTGGTCGCCGTGGCGGGCTGAACCAGCCGGTTCAGTTCCCCGGTTCCCCGGCGCCCCGGCCTCTGCTAAGGTCCGCCGGACTGGGCACCAGACGCAAAGAGATTTGGCCATGCTGACAACCCGCCTGCCCGATACCGGCTTTCTTTCCGGCGCCTCCGGCCCGCTGCGCCGGATGCTGGAAAGCCAGGCCGCGGAGGTCCGCCTGCGCCAGGGCGAGGTGCTGTTTGAACAGGGCGATGCGGGTGATGCGCTTTATGCGATCGCCGAGGGGGCGCTGGAATTTTCGGTGCTCTCTGCCTCTGGCCGCAAACTGTCGCTCGACATGATGCGCCCCGGCGCCGTGTTCGGCGAGATCACCCTGTTCGACCCCGGCGAACGCACCGCCACCGCCATTGCCGCCGAACCCAGCCGGGTGCTGCGCCTGCGCAGCCGCGACGTGATGGATCAGATCCGCCAGTATCCCGACCTGGCCGCCGACCTGCTGCGGCTGGCCGGCCAGCGGATGCGCTGGATGAACACCCAGCTGAACGAACAGGTGTTCCTGCCGATGCCGGTGCGGCTGGCGCGCAAATTGCTGTATCTGGCCCCCGAGGGCCGCGATGGCCGGATTGCCCTGTCGCAGGCCGAACTGGCGGAGTTTGTCGGCGCCACCCGCGAGGCGGTTTCAAAAACCCTGGCGGCCTGGAAACGCAGCGGCCTGGTCAGCATCAGCCGCGGCGGCGTGCAGATCCTGGACCGCGCGGAACTGGCGGTGCTGGCCGGGCCGGATTCGATCTGACCGCCCCCGCAGCGGCAATTTCCCGGAAAATCCCCACGAAAAAAACCGGTTTTGTAATCCCGGTCACAGAACATTCCGCTGCATCCGGCAATAACCGGAAACAGACAGCCATTATCCGTTCCATCCCAATGGCTGCCTGTCCAAAAGAGCCATGCGCCCGCCAGCGCGTGGCTCTTCCCTGTTGCGGCTCCCGCCCGGTTCCGGACCTCACGAAATATTTCACTTAGCCTTCGCGGAGCCGGGCCCGTACAGTGCCGCGCATGGCATATGATTACGACAAGCTTTACCGCGAAACGCCGGAGGCGCTCGGCGCTCCCTCCCCGGCAATCACCGCCTTTTTCAGCGGGCTGGGCTCCAAAGGCCTGCGCGTTCTGGATGCCGGCTGCGGCCAGGGGCGGGACGCGCTGTTCATCGCCCGGCTGGGCCACCAGGTGACCGGGGTCGACCTGTCTCCGCATGGCATCCGGGACCTGCAGGCCGCCGCCGCACAGGACGGCCTGGACGTCACCGGCGTTACCGCCGACCTCACAGTCTGGGAACCCGGAGAAGACTACGACATCCTGCTGTTCGACCGGACCCTGCACATGCTGGCCGCGCCGGACCGGCGGGCGCTCCTGTCCCGCTGCCTGCCGTATCTGCGCCCCGGCGGCTGGGTGCTGATTGCCGACGAAAAACCCAACTTTGAGGATTTCCGCCGGATCTTTGCCGCAGAGCCGGGGGGCTGGCGCACGGAACAGGACACCGGCAGCCTATTATTCATGAAACGCCGCTGACCGCACAGCAAGACCCGCAAAAAAAGGCCGGGCAGATGCCCGGCCTTTGTCAGGGTGTTGCGGGGCCGGCCTGCAGGCCGTTATTCCGCCAGGTTCAGCGCCACGAACCGCGGCTCGCCGCCGCGGCGCACCAGCAGCAGCAGCGACTTGCGGCCCGCCTCCCTGGCTTCGGCAACGCGGGACTCCAGCTCGCTGATCGCGGCGACCTTCTGCTGGCCTGCCTCGGTGATCACATCGCCGGCGCGCAGGCCTTTTTCCCAAGCCTCCGATGCCTCATCCACTGACAGAATGGCCAGTCCTTCGACCTCTTCGCCCAGGTTCAGCTCACCGCGCATCTGGTCGGTCAGAACCCCGACCGACAGGCCCAGCAGTTCCTTTTCGCTCTGGCCGGTTTCGCCGTCACCGTCCTGACGGCTGGACGGCCCGCGCTCGGCATCCTCGCGGCGGCCCAGGGTCACCCGCAGGGTTTCGGTCTTGCCCTCGCGGTAGACCACCAGCCGCACGGTCTTGCCGACCTCGGCATTGCCGACCTGACGCACCAGGCCGCGGGTGTCCTTCACCTCGCCGCCGTCAAAGCTGACAATCACGTCACCGGCCAGCACGCCGGCGTCCTTGGCGGGGCCATCCGGCACGTCCGTCACCAGCGCGCCGCGGACCTTGTCCAGCCCGATCGCCTCAGCCAGATCCGCATCCACATCCTGGATCTTCACACCCAGCCAGCCGCGGCGCGTCTCGCCGAATTTCTTCAGCTGGTCGACCACTTTCACCACCACATTAGAGGCCATCGAGAAGCCGATCCCGATGGAGCCGCCATTGGGCGACAGAATCGCGGTGTTCACCCCGACCACATCGCCATCCATGTTGAACAGCGGCCCGCCGGAGTTGCCCCGGTTGATCGCCGCATCGGTCTGGATGTAGTCGTCATAAGACCCCGAAAGCTCGCGGTTGCGGGCCGACACGATGCCCGCCGACAACGAGAACCCCTGCCCCAGCGGGTTGCCCATGGCCACCACCCAATCCCCGACGCGGGCGGTGTCGCTGTCGCCGAACTTGACGTATTTCAGCGGCGCAGGCGCCTCGACCTTCAACAGCGCGATATCGGTATTGGGATCGGTGCCGATCACCTTGGCCGGCAGCAGCTCCTTGGGCTGGCCGGTGCCGGGGAAGAATTCGATCTCGATCTCATCCGCACCTTCGATCACATGGTTGTTGGTGACAATATAGCCATCCTCGGAAATCACAAAACCCGACCCCAGCGCCGAAGACCGGCGCGGGCGGCTGCCGTTGCCATTGCCGTTGCGGTCCTGGAACTCCCGGAAGAAATCCTCAAACGGCGAGCCTTCGGGCACAATGCCCTGCGGACCGGTGCGCCCCTCGATCACGGTGGTGGTGGTGATGTTGACCACCGACGGGCTCACTTGGTTGGCCAGCGGCGCCAGGCTTTCGGGGCGCGCCATTGCGGCCGCGGCCTGCATCAGCAGGACCGCCATGGCCAGCACCGCCAGCCAGATCATGCGCATCATCGCGCTGCTGCTGCCTGCCCGGCCGGAAATTGCAATTGCCTGTGGCTGCACGGATCTACTCCTTGTCACTTATCATTCTTCTTTTCCGCCCCGGACCGGCGCAATTGCCGGCCACACCGGGCGGAGCCTTACGGACCCAATGTAGGAACTTCCGCCCGCCCCGCAACAAATGTTGCAAGGAATAAAGCCCCTGTGACCGGGTTTTCAGCCCGGCCAGAGCGGGGACAGGTCCTGCTGCAGGCATCCTAGCAGGGAAACCTTGCGGTTTCGCTGAAAATCTAGGGGGAAAACGGCGTCTCAGACCCCAAAACGGAACGCCAGCCAGACCAGGATCAGACCCAGCGCCAGCGCCGCCAGACCGGCATTGCGGCGCTGCGCCTCGCTCAAAGCGCGCAGCATCTCCAGCAGACGTTCCACAAGCGAAGGGGCCAGTGCGTACACCAGCCCCTCTGCAATCAATACCAGCCCGAGAGCCAGGAGGATAAACCCCATTTACTGCTCCGCCGGCCGCTTGCCGTCCGAGGATTTCAGGTAGTTGAAAAACTCGTTGTCCGGCGACAGCACCATGGTGGAGTTCCCCGCCAGCAGCGAATTCGCATAGGCGTTCAGGCTGCGGTAGAATTCAAAGAATTCCGGGTCGGCGCCATAGGCCTCGGCAAAGATCGCGTTGCGTTCGGCATCCGATTCACCGCGGATGATCTCTGCCTCGCGCTGCGCTTCGGACACCAGCTCGACCACGGTCCGGTCGGCCTGCGCCCGGATCCGCTGCGCCGCTTCGTTACCGCGGGCGCGCTCGTCGGTGGCTTCGCGCACCCGCTCGGCCCGCATCCGCTCAAACGTCGCATCGAGGTTTTCCGACGGCAGGTCGGTGCGCTTCAGCCGCACGTCGATGATGGCAATGCCCAGTGCGCGCGCATCGGCGATGGCGCCGTTGCGGATCCGCAGCATCAGCGCGGCACGGTCCGACGACAGGATATCGTTGGAGCTGACCGAGCCGAGGATCTCCCGGGTTTGCGCCCGCAGGATCGAATCCAGACGGTTCTCCGCGGTGGCGATACCGCCGGCGCCAACAGCCTGACGGAACCGGTTGACGTCCACGATGCGGTAGCGCGCAAAGGCATCGACCACCAGACGGCGGTCGTCCGACGGGGTGATTTCCAGCGGGTCGATATCGCGGCTCAGGATGCGGTCGTCATAGCGCACCACCTCCTGGATCAGCGGGATCTTGAACGCCAGGCCCGGATCTTCCTTGACCGAAACCACCCGGCCGAACTGCAGCACCAGCGCCTTTTCACGCTCGTCCACAATGAACACCGATGACAGTGCGGTAATCGCAGCAATCACCAGCACCGGCAGCAAAAGAGTTGTCTTACGCATCAGTTGCTTCCTCCGCGGCGCAGTTCATTCAGCGGCAGGTAAGGCACGACGCCCTGGCCTTCGCCCGACTGCTCGTCAAGAATGATCTTGTCGACCCGGCCCAGCACCTCTTCCATGGTTTCAATGTACAGGCGTTTGCGGGTCACCTCAGGCGCCTTCTGGTATTCGGTCAGAACCGCCGAGAACCGGCTGGCTTCACCCTGGGCTTCGTTGACAACCCGGGCGCGGTAGCCTTCGGCCTTCTCCAGCAATTCCGCAGCCTGGCCGCGGGCCTCGGCCAGCGCATTGTTGGCATAGGCGTCGGCTTCGTTCTGGCGCCGGTCGCGTTCCTGTTCCGCGGCCTGAACATCGCGGAAGGCGGCAATCACCGAAACCGGCGGGTCGGCCTTGTCAAAGTTGACGCGGATGATGTTGATGCCGCTGTCATAATCATCCAGCGTGAACTGGATCAGTTCCTGCAGCCGCGAGGCGATCGAACCGCGGTCGCGGTTCAGGATCGGCGCCAGTTCGGACTGGGCGATAATCTCGCGCATCGCCGATTCAGACACCGCCCGGATAGTGGTGCGGGCATCGCGCAGGTTGAACAGGAACTTCGCCGGATCGCTGATGTTCCAGACCACCTGGAAATCGATATCGACGATGTTCTCGTCGCCGGTCAGCATCAGCCCGGCTTCCGAGCTGAGGCCGCCGCCGACACCGATGTCTTCGGTCTGTTCACGGGTGACCGGCAGGATCTCCTTGGTCACCAGCGGCCAGGGCGCAAAGTTCAGACCCGGCTGCCCGGTCGAGGAATATTCGCCCAGGAACAGCTCAACCGACTGTTCTTCCGGCTTCACGGTATAAAAGCTGGCAAAGCCCCACAGGACCGCTGCCGCAACAACGGCCAGCCCCACCGTGCCCTTGGTGAACATCGGTCCGCCGCCGCCAGAGCCGCCGCCGCCGCGCCCGCCCGAGCCGCCGCGCCCGCCCATGAGGACGCGCAGCTGCTCCTGGCCTTTCTTCACCAGTTCGTCAATCTCGGGGATCTGGGGCTCATCAGGCTTGCGGCCGCCGCCGCCGCCATTGTTGCCGCCGTTGTTGCCCCGGTTGCCTCCGCCGCCAGAGGAGCCACCGCCCCCCCAGGGGCCACCGCTATTGCCCGCCATTTCTCTCCTATCCGTATGCTGCTGCCCATCAGTTTCCACGATGGGCGGCATGTGTTGTCAGTTATTGCCAGCCGCCCGATCAGGTCGAACGCACCGGAGTCTTCAAGGTTACCAACTCTTCCGACATTGTCGGATGGACCGCAACTGTACGGTCGAAATCTTCCTTGGTCGCCCCCATCTTTACAGCGATTCCCGCCAACTGGATCATCTCTCCGGCGCCGGGTGCGACGATATGGCAGCCCAGCACCTTGCGCGTCGCCTTGGAGACAATCAGCTTCATCAGCACCCGCTGGGCACGGCCCGCAAAGGCCTGCTGCATCGGCTTGAAGGAAGTTGCATAAACCTCGACCGGTTCCTGCTCGCTGGCCTCCTCCTCGCTCAGCCCCACAGTGCCCATCTCCGGCTGGGTGAAAATCGCCGTCGGGATCAGGTCGTGGTCGGGGCTGGTCGGGTTGCCCTTGAACACCGTCTCGACAAAGGCCATGCCTTCGCGGATCGCCACCGGCGTCAGGTTCACCCGGTCGGTCACATCGCCGATGGCATAGACCGACGGCACCGAAGTCTGGCTGTACTGGTCGACCACAATCTCGCCCTTGCGGCCGCGCTCCACGCCGATCTCTTCCAGGCCAAGGTTGCCCGAATTGGGGTTGCGGCCGGTAGCATACATCACCTTGTCGAACAGCCGTTCCTGGCCATTGGTCGACTTCACCCGGATCTTATCGCCTTCCTGGCTCATCTCCAGCACATTGGTGCCCAGATGCACGTCGATGCCCGCCTGGCACATTTCCTCGCAGATCAGCCCGCGCGCCTCGTCGTCAAAGCCGCGCAGGATCTGCGCGCCGCGGTAGAACTGCGTGGTCTTCACGCCCAGCCCGTTCATGATGCCTGCAAACTCGCTGGCGATATAGCCGCCGCCGACGATCAGCAGCGTCTCCGGCAGCTTGTCCAGGTGGAAAATCTCGTTCGAGGTGATCGCCAGCTCCGAGCCGGGAAACTCCGGCACCGACGGCCAGCCGCCGGTGGCGATCAGGATGTGCTTGGCGGTCTTGCGGGTGCCGTCGGCCAGCTCCACCGTATGCGCATCCGCCAGCTTCGCGCGCTGGTCGAAACTTTCCACGCCGTTATTCTTCAGGATATTGCGGTAGATGCCTTCCAGCCGGTCCAGCTCGGCATGCAGCTTGCCCTTGAAGGCATCCCAGTTGAACCCGCCGGCCTGGATGTCCCAGCCATAGGCCTGCGCGTCCTCGACCATGCCGGAATATTCCGAGGCAAACACCATCAGCTTCTTCGGCACGCAGCCGCGGATCACGCAGGTGCCGCCATAGCGGTCCTCTTCGGCCAGCGCCACCTTGACGCCTTCCTGCGCCGCCACGCGGGCTGCCCGCACCCCGCCCGAGCCGCCGCCGATGACAAACAGATCGTAATCAAAGCTCATGAATTTCCGCCCTTTGCATCTCTTGTGCAGGTGTATCCCATAACGGACCACCAAACGCCATATGCCCAAGTGGGCGTTAATCCGCTGCTTTCAACCTTTTGCTGCAGAAACAAACGGGGATGTGAGGCGGACAGGCCGTCATTCCGGTCCCAGGCGCTGCCGGGCCTGCCGGCCGGGCGCGCCTCGGTTTGCACCGGTCCTTAATCCTGCAGATCGGTGAACAGGTTGTCGGTCTCGGCAAACTCCAGCCTGTCTTTCTCAACCGTGCCTTCGTTGATGTCGCGCACCTCGATCCGGCCGTCGCCATAGCCGATCACCACCGTGTCGCAGATGTCGATGAACAGCCCGTTCTCGATCACGCCGGGGATCTGGTTCAGCACCAGCGCCAGCTGACGCGCGTTGCCGATGCGTTTCAGATGCAGGTCAAGAATGTAATTCCCCTCATCACTCACAAACGGCGCATCGCCGTTCATCCGCAACGTGGTGGTGCGGCCCATCACATCCATCGACACCAGGGTTTCCTCGATCAGCGCCTGGCTGCTCTGCCAGCCGAACGGCAGCACCTCGACCGGCAGCGGAAAGGCACCCAGCGTCGCAACCGATTTGCTGGCGTCCGCAATCACCACCATCTGGTCCGAGGCGGTGGCAACGATCTTCTCCTGCAGATGCGCGCCGCCGCCGCCCTTGATCAGGTTCAGATCAGCGTCGAACTCATCGGCGCCGTCAATGGTCATGTCCAGCCATTTGGCCTCGTCCAGCGACACCACATCGATGCCCACATCCCGCGCCAGCGCCGCGGTCCGGCTGGAGGTCGGCACGGCGGTGATCTTCAATCCGTCGCGGCTCACCATTTCCCCCAGGCAGCGCACCAGCCAGGCGGCGGTCGAGCCCGTGCCAAGACCAACCCGCATGCCATCCTCAACCATTTCAGCCGCCCGTTTGGCAGCCACGAATTTCGCCTTGTCGATCGGCGACAGCTCTCCGGTCATCAGGGGCCTCCATGAATACGCGTTTGCGGCGGTTATAGGCGGTTTGCCGCCTCTGCGCGAGGGGGCTTGCAGCGGTTTCCGGCACCGCGGCTGGAAATGCGCCGCAGCCGGGCTATTGATTTTCAACTTGGGGGATCAGAACCATGCTGCAATTCGACGAGGAAACCGCCCGCGTGCTGGAAGACGCCTATCAGGGCGCCGATGTGTCGCAGCGGCGGCGGGCCAGCTTTGACGCGCTGACGCCGCTGCCGGGCGACCGCATTCTGGATCTGGGCTGCGGCAACGGGCTGCTGACACTGGAGCTGGCCCGCGCCGTCGGCCCCGCCGGCCATGTGACCGGGCTGGACGCCAGCCCCGACATGCTGGCCGCCGCCCGCAGCCGGCTGGAAGGCCGCGCCAATACCACCCTCGCCGAAGGCGATGCCGCCCGCCTGCCGTTTGAGCCGGAAAGCTTCACCAAGGCGGTTTCGGTGCAAGTCTTCGAATATCTGACCGACCGCCGCCCCGCCCTGCGCGCCCTGCACACCGTGCTGCAGCCCGGCGGGCGGCTGGTTGCGGGCGACATCCATTGGGACACCTTGGCCTGGTACAGCGACAACTCCCGGCGCATGGAGCGGATGCTGGAGGCCTGGAACCGCCACTTGGCAGTGCGTGATCTGCCCGCAAAACTGCCGGCCGAGCTGCGCAGCTGCGGATTTGAAATGCAGCGGATGCACCCGCTTGCGGTCTGCGACACCACTCTGCGCCCCGACGGTCTGGCAGCGATGATGATCCAGCTGATCCGCGCCTTTGCGGTGGACATCGGCGCCACCGACACCGACGATGCCGCCGCCTGGGCGCAGGAACAGCAGGAACTGGCCGCCGAGGGGCGGTTCTTCATGTCGCTGACCCATTTTGTCTGCACCGCCCGGCGGCAATGACGGCCTGCGCCGCAGGCAGATATCCGCCGCTGCGCAGAGCGGCAGGGAAACTGGCATCACAAAGGCGGGTTTCCTATTGGAAACGCCGGAAATGGACACACCCGGCGGCGGTTTGCGACATATTGTTACGCCATGACACCCGAATACCGCCTTCACTTCGCCCCTGACAATGCCTCGCTGGTCATCCGGCTGGCGCTGGAGGAGCTTGGCCAGCCGTATGAAACGGTGCTGGTCGACCGCCAGGCGAAGGCCCAGCACAGCGCCGGATACCGGGCGCTCAATCCGAACGGCTTGATCCCGGTGCTGGAAACGCCGGACGGGCCGCTGTTTGAGACCGCTGCCATCCTCCTGTGGCTGTCCGAACGCCATGGCGCGATGGCGCCGCAGCCCGGCAGCCCGGACCGCGCGGCCTTCCTGAAATGGCTGTTCTTTGCCTCCAACACCCTGCACGCCGACCTGCGGATGCTGTTCTACCCGGAGAAATACATTGGCGCGGACAAGGCCCATCAGGCACAGCTGCAGTCCGTCCTGCGCCAGCGGCTGCACCAGCATCTGACCAATCTGGACCACGCCGCCGCCGGCCGCCCCGCCTGGCTGGGGGCGCCGCAGCCCTCGGTTCTGGACTATTACCTGGCCTGCCAGTTGCGCTGGATGGCACTGTACCCTGCCGATGCGGACAGATCCTGGTTCCGCATCGCCGAATACCCCAGCCTGCAGCGCCTCTGCGCCGGGCTGGAACACCGCACGGCCGTTACCACCGCGCGCCAGGCCGAGGGCCTCGGCGCCGCCCCGTTCACCTCCCCCGCCTATGCCAATCCCCCAGAAGGATCAGCCACCTGATGTTCCTCTCCGTTTTCGACATGTTCAAAGTGGGCATCGGCCCGTCCTCCTCGCACACCATGGGCCCGATGGTCGCCGCTGCGCGGTTCCTCGATGTGATGCGGGCCTCGCCGTTTGAATTCCACGGGCTGCGCGCCTCGCTGCATGGCTCGCTGGCCTTCACCGGCGTCGGCCACGCCACCGACCGCGCCACCATCCTCGGCCTCGGCGGCTTCCGCCCCGATGATTACGACGATCAAAAGGCCGAAGCCTTCCTCGCGGAACTGGCCGAAACGCACACCATGCAGCCCGAGGGTCTGGGCGCGCTGCGCTTCGACCCCAAGGCCGACATGATCTTCGACTACGATCAGGCGCTGCCGGGCCACGCCAACGGCATGATCCTGATGGCCACCGACGCCCAGGGCGACGTGATCCTGAAACAGGTCTACTATTCGATCGGCGGCGGCTTTGTCGTCACCGAGGAAGAACTGGCCCAGGGCAAGGCGACCGACGAGGGCGACCCGGTGCCCTACCCGTTCAAATCCGCCGCCGAGATGCTGGAGATGGCCAAATCCAGCGGCAAATCCATCGCCGGCATGAAACGCGCCAATGAAATCGCCCGCGGCTGCCCCGAAAGCCTGTCCAAGGGCACCGCCCGCATCTGGCAGGTGATGAACGACTGCATCAACCGCGGGCTGGAGCGCGACGGCATCCTGCCCGGCGGCCTCAACGTGCGCCGCCGCGCCAAGGGCATCCATGACGCGCTGCTGGCCGAACGCGGCATGAACCTGACCGCGCCGCACACCATCAACGACTGGATGAGCGTCTACGCGATGGCGGTGAACGAGGAAAACGCCGCCGGCGGGCAGGTTGTGACCGCCCCCACCAACGGCGCCGCAGGCACCCTGCCGGCAGTGATCCGCTATTACCTCGACCATGTTCCGGGCGCCTCTGAGTCCCATGTCGAGGACTTCCTGCTGACCGCCGCCGCCATCGCCGGCCTGGTCAAATACAACGCGTCCATTTCCGGCGCCGAAGCGGGCTGCCAGGCCGAAGTCGGCTCGGCGGCCGCGATGTCGGCGGCCGGCCTTTGCGCGGTGATGGGCGGCACCCCCGAACAGGTGGAAAACGCCGCCGAGATTGCGCTGGAGCATCACCTCGGGATGACCTGCGACCCGGTTAAGGGGCTGGTTCAGATCCCCTGCATCGAGCGCAACGGGCTGGCGGCGATCAAGGCGGTCTCTGCCGCCTCGCTGGCGCTGCGCGGCGACGGCCAGCACTTCGTGCCGCTGGACGCCTGCATCGAGACCATGCGCCAGACCGGCGCCGACATGCACGACAAATACAAAGAAACCTCGCTCGGCGGCCTCGCGGTGAACGTGCCCAACTGCTGATCATCCCTGCTTTCTTGAAAAGATAGCGTGACATAAGGCCCGGGCCTGGCCTTGGGAGGGCGCGAATGCGCCTTCCCGGGGGAGTGAAGGCCGTCGCGGAAATGCTCCGGGGGAGCGTTTCCGGCCTGAACGGGCGGAGCCCAAGGCGCGGGCCGTGCCGCTGCGCGCCACGTCCAAAAAAACGCAACGCCTCTCCTTTCCCCGCAACTCCAGCTTGCACGATGACTATTGCAGGCCTAGCGTGGCGCCATGACACAGGACCGCCCCCTCCTCGGCATTGCCCTGATGCTGGGCTTCTGCATGGTGATCCCGCTTGGCGACGCCATCGCAAAACTACTGACCAACCGGGTGCCGGTTGCGCAGATCGTCTTCATCCGCTTTGCCGCCCAGGCCGCACTGCTGCTGCCCCTGGCGCTGGCAATGCGGCTGCCGCTCAGCCTGTCGCGCCGGGTGGCGCCGCTGCTGCTGCTGCGCACCCTGCTGCAGATGGGCGGCATCGGCGCCATGTTCACCGCCTTCCGCTACCTGCCGCTGGCCGACGCGGTGGCGATCGCCTTCGTGATGCCGTTCCTGATGCTGCTGCTGGGCAAATACGTTCTGGGCGAAGAAGTCGGCCTGCGCCGCCTCGGCGCCTGCGTGGTGGGCTTTGCCGGCACACTGCTGGTGATCCAGCCCAGCTTTGCCGCCGTCGGCTGGAACGCGCTCTGGCCGCTGCTGGTCGCAGTGATCTTTGCCCTTTTCATGCTGGTCACCCGCAAGATCGCCAAGGAGACCGACCCCATTTCCTTGCAGGCAGTGGCCGGCGCCATGGGCACGGTGCTGCTGGCGCCGGTGTTCCTGATCGGCGACGGCTTCGGCCTGCCGGCCCTCGCCACCAGCCCGCCGCCGCAGGACACCTGGAGCCTTCTGGCCGCCGCCGGCGCCCTGGGCACCGTGGCCCATCTGATGATGACCTGGAGCCTGCGGTTCGCCCCCACCTCGACCCTGGCCTCGATGCAATACCTGGAAATCCCGGTCGCCGTGTTCATCGGCTGGCTGATCTTTTCCGAGCTGCCCAACTCGCTCGCCGCCTTCGGCATCCTGCTGACGATCAGCGCCGGCCTTTATGCGGTGCTGCGCGAGCGCAAGGCCTCGGAGACCGCAGAACGGATCAATCCCGCCTGAGATCCAGCCTGAGATCCAGCCTGACCGCCGCCACCACCTCGGCCAGCAGCCGCCGCGGCACGATCACCAGCAGCCCCGGCCCCTCCGGCACCAGCCGCACCGGCCCGGTGGCCCGGTTCGAAGTGCCGATCCGCCCCATCGGCGACATCCGCAGCCCGTCGATAGGCCATTCCAGCCCCTCGGACCGCCCCTGCACCGGCTGCATCGGAAACAGCGAGATCACCTCCCCCGCCTCCGCGGGCAGATCGACTGCATGGGTCAGGTGAAAGATCACTTCGGTTTCGCCGATCAGCACACAGGGCGCCGGATGCCCCTGCACCAGCGTATTGAACGCCGCCAGCTGGTGATCCACCCGCGCGCCCAGAAACCCCACCGCCAGCACCGCCGGCGCCGAAATCCTGCGCAGCGCCTTGTCGAAATCGGTGCTGTCCTGCTCCGCCACCGGAAACAGGCTGCCCGGCGGCAGCCGGCGCCGCACATCCCCGGGCAGCGAGTCGAAATCACCGATCACCGCCTGCGGCACATGCCCCGCCGCCAGCGCCGCAACCGCGCCGCCATCCGCCGCCGCCAGCACCGGCGCCAGCGCCAGCGCCTCTTCCAGCGCACCGGATGCCAGCTCACCGCCGCCAACCAGGGTGATTGGCTCCAATTCCTCAACAATCAGACGGTTCATAGGCGGCATTCCTGGCAGTTTTGGAAACAAGTCACAATGTGAACACAAAATGATACGATCAATTGCACGGATTCGAGCAAAATTGGTCCTTCAAGCCCATATGGTAAATGACAACAGATGTGACGAAGACGAGCGAGCTGATGGTACATAACAACAAAGTCTTGACCGTATCCTATGGAACCTTTTCCTGCACTTTGGAAGGGTTCGAGGATTCCTTCGGCACGATGAAGGCGATTGCCGAGTATTTCCGCGACCTGGCTTCCGATGACCGCTACTTCGGGGCGGAACCGCCGCAACCCGACGCCGACATGCTGGCCCGCATCGCCCAGCGCGAAATTGCCCGCCAGGTCGAGGCCCGCACCAGCGACGGCGGCATTCACCTGCGCGCCGCCACCCCGGCGCTTGGCGCCGCTGCCGCCGAAGCCCCTGCGCAAACCCCGGCTGCCGCTGCGGCACCTGCACCTGCGGCACCTGCACCTGCACCTGCGGCAGACCCCGCGCCTGCCCCGGCTGCAGCGGAGCCCGCAGAACAGCCCGCCGCAGCAGAGCCCGGATCTCAACCAGACACGCTTGCAGCCGAAGAGTCCAAAGCCGCTGCAGAAGCAATTGCCGAAGACGCCAGGGCCGCCGCCGCAGAAATCGCCGAAGCCGAAGCCGAAGCCGAAGCCGAAGCCGAAGCCGAAGCCGAAGCCGAAGCCGAAGCCGAAGCCGAAGCCGAAGCCGAAGCCGAAGCCGAAGCCGAAGCCGAAGCCGAAGCCGAAGCCGAAGAATCCATCGCCGCCGCGCTGGAAACCGCAAGCGGAAACTCCGCTCCGGCCAAGGCTTCCTCTTCCGTCGAACTGCTCGAAGTCAACGAGCCAGAGGCCGAGGCCGAGGCGGACACCGAAGAGCACGCCGCAGCACCCGTCCGCCGCGAAGCAGACCCCGTGCCGCCCGCCGACAGCATCGCCGCCAAGCTGCAGCGCATCCGGGCGGTGGTGGCACAGACCCCCGACGACGACTTCACCGAAGACGAACATGCCGACGATGTGCTGGAAAGCGCAGCCGGGGACATCACCAGCGCGCTGCTGGAGGATGGCAGCAACGGCGCACCGGACTTCGATGATGAAGGCGACGATGCAATCGCCAAGGCACTGGACCGGCTCGACCTGAACACCGGCGCCGCCGAAACGGCAAGCGATGCGCCCGCACAGGACGGCGGCAGCACCGCTGACGAGGCCGCCGCCCCCCAGCCTGCCCCCCAGCCTGCCCCGTCCCGCGTGCGCATCACCAAGGTCAAACGCGCCGATTTTGACCAGGCCGTCGCTACCGGCCGGCTGCAGGAAACTGATGCCAGCAATGATCCGGCGCCCGCCCAGTCGTCCCTTTCGGAGGACGACGAAGCCGACCTGATGCGCGAACTGGCCGAGGTGGAGGCCGAGATCCTCGCCGCCTCCGAGGCGGATGAAGGTGCCGCTGAAACGCCCGATGCCGGCGGCCGCGCCCCGGCCCGGCCCGCAGCCGCAGGCCTGCCAGACAGCGATGTCTCCCGGCTGATGGCCGCCGCCGACGAAAAGCTCGAGGACCCGGACACAACCTCGTCCCGCGAGGCCTACAGCCAGCTGCGCGCCGCCGTCGCCGCCACCAAGGCCGAAGGCCCCGCCGCCGGCAGCGCAGGCAGCGATGGCGCCAAGCCCTACCGCGAAGACCTGGCCAGCGTGGTCCGCCCGCGCCGCCCGGAACCCCGCCCGAACGCCTCGGAACGCCCGGCCGCCGCGGCCGCCCGCCCGGCGCCGCTGAAACTGGTGGCCGAACAGCGCATTGACGAGGGCAGCGCTCCGCAGCAGCCGGTGCGCCCGCGCCGGGTCTCGGCAGCGGTTCTGGACGACGGCAGCGAAGACAGCAGCGGCTTTGCCGCCTACGCCGCCGACCGCGGCGCCGCCGATCTGCACGAGCTGCTGGAAGCCGCCGCCGCCTATATGAGCTTTGTCGAAGGCCGCGGCCACTTCTCGCGGCCGCAGCTGATGAGCAAGGTGCGCAGCGCCGGCAGCAGCGACTTCAACCGCGAGGACGGGCTGCGTTCCTTCGGCCAGCTTTTGCGCGACGGCAAGATCGAACGCTCCGGCACCGGCAAGTTCACCGCCTCCGGCGACATCGGCTTTAAGCCCGGCAAACGCGCCGCCGGCTGACCCCGGCACCCAAACAGCAAAAGGCGGCTTCACGAGGTGACGCAGTCCCTGTGCTGGGTGGTTCTCCGGACGCTCCACGGTCAATAATGCAGGGCAGCGATCGCAAAGGGCGCTGCCTTATCTCGTTGATGTCTTCAAGCTGCATGATCAGCCTGTAAACTTGCAGTAGCTTGGAGGACGGCCCTGGCGCATGTCTATGACACGCTCGCTGAGGCTTGCGGAACGCCATATTTCAATCAGCTGGATCCGCCAAGCGGATCTGGTGTCGTCGTTGGGGACCACCAGACCCTACGGTTTGTCGAAAACCTGCTTCCGTCAAGCGCACAGCCTCTGAAAATGACCCGTGGCGAGGTGGAGGCCGAGATAGCTGCGGCGATCTCGACGCTGACCGCCATTGACGAGACGATTCCCAGCATCCCCGAGCGGACAGATGAGGATGGCCAGAGCGGCGTTCCGCGCATTTACTGGCCGGCCTGTCGCGAAGAATACGGGGCGGTCTTTACAGATAAGCATCAACGCCTGCGCAGTCATAAGCAGAGGTTCTGGATCGGCCGCGACGCTCTCATCGTGGTGAAACGTGCCATATCTTTCCTGCTTCCCGTCCGCACCGGCACAGATGGCGGTGGTGGATGAAGCCGGCATGCTGAGCCCCGAGTTCGTCCCGCCGGTCATGGCCGAGGGGCGCCGAACGCTGGCGGCCGGCGCTCCTTGCCGGATCGCACCCGTCGGGGCGGATCCGCATACAGCTGCTTGACCCTGCGCCGCCGCTTGCGCGTTTCCGCGGTAAGCGATGCAGAATACTTCTCCGCGCAAGGGTCCAGCTTGCCCGGACGCTGCGGGGCCTGAAACCGGGGCTCAACAGCCCCCAACGTAATGACATGCGAATGGTGTTGCGGGAGAGGCCTGTTCGCCTCGCTATCTCCCGAATAGACATCTGATCCCGAAGCGCCCCGCGCCGGATCACACTCAGAACTGCCATGTCGATCACTCCAATGACCCCTGCCGGTCAAAGCCAGGGGTACGGTCACACATGGGTCAGATCTCAATGAAAACTTTCGCCTGTCCCGGGCCAGATCTCAGCGGAAATCAACAGCCGCGGTCCCGCCTCGAGTCGTTGTCCGGCCAGAACCCAGAAAATCCGCATAGATTGAAGTTGATACCAACCTCTGTCCGCAGACCCGCGGTCCCGCGATGGTCAAAGACTATGGGCTGTTTCGTTCGGAGAAGAAGGAAAATTTGCCTCAGTTGGGCTTTTCTGCCTTGCGCGCGTCTGACGACGTGGTCCGGGAAAAAAAGCCTCGGATTTTCGCCCTGTTTTTCTGATCCGGCTGTCAGTAAATCCGCTTGAAATACAAAGACCTGCCGCGCGGTGCGCGACAGGTCAGATTGTTCAGGCCTCCCACCGGAGGGAATGCGCCCCCGCGAGACCGCCTTTTTTGTTCAGGCCGGATCCCTGTTCATCTTTCCGGAAATACTCCGGGGTGAATTGGCCATGAGGCCAAAAGGGGCAGCGCCCCTCTGTCACTCGCCGCTTGCGGCGTCCGGCTCCGCCTGGCCGACACCGCGGAACACAAATTTGAACGGCAGCACCCAGGCAACCCCCAGCGCCGCATAGACCAGCAGCTCCAGCCACAGCGGCGGCCGGTCCAGCCAGTTCATCACCGTGACCGCGGCGACGATGTAAACCGGCATCCCCACCAGCAGGATCACCAGCGCCCAGCGCCGCCGGGCCTTGTAGCTCAGGCCTTGCTTCTCAGCCATCAGTCGGCAAACGGGTCGGTCACCAGAATGGTGTCGTCCCGCTCCGGGCTGGTGGACAGCAATGCCACCGGGCAATCGATCAGCTCTTCCACGCGTTTCACGTATTTGATCGCATTGGCCGGCAGGTCGTTCCAGCTGCGCGCGCCTTCTGTGCTTTCGCTCCAGCCCGGCATCTCCTCATAGATGGGGGTGCAGCGGGCTTGGCTGTCTGCCGCGGTCGGCAGGTAGTCCAGACGTTCCCCGTCCAGCTCATAGCCGGTGCAGATCTTCAGGGTCTCGAATCCGTCCAGCACATCCAGCTTGGTCAGTGAAATGCCGTTGATGCCGGAGGTGGCGCAGGTCTGGCGCACCAGGCAGGCATCAAACCAGCCGCAGCGGCGCTGGCGGCCGGTGGTGGTGCCGAACTCATGGCCGCGCTCGCCCAGACGCTGGCCATCCGCATCCGGCGTGCCGTCTTCCTTCAGCAGTTCTGTCGGGAACGGGCCTTCGCCGACCCGGGTGGTATAGGCCTTCACAATGCCCAGCACATAATCGATCGAGCCGGGGCCGATGCCGACGCCGGTCGCCGCCTGGCCGGCAATCACGTTGGAGGAGGTCACAAACGGATAGGTGCCGAAATCAATGTCCAGCAGCGCGCCTTGGGCCCCTTCGAACAGGATCCGCTTGCCGGATTTGCGCTTTTCGTTCAGCACTTTCCAGACCGGTGCGGCATAGGGCAGGATCTTCGGTGCGATTTCCTTCAGCTGCGCGATCAACGCGTCGCGGTCGACCGGATCAACGCCCAGCCCCTTGCGCAGCGGGTCATGGTGCTGCAGCGCCCGGTCAACGCGCGCAATCAGCGTCGCCTCATCCGCCAGATCCGCCACGCGGATCGCCCGGCGCCCCACCTTGTCCTCATAACACGGGCCGATGCCGCGGCCGGTGGTGCCGATCTTGGTCCCTTTGCTGGCCGCCTCTTCGCGCGCCCGGTCCAATTCGCCATGCAGCGGCAGGATCAGCGGCGTGTTTTCCGCGACCATCAGGGTTTCCGGCGTGATCTCCACACCCTGCGCCTGGACCGTGGCGATCTCTTTCATCAGATGCCAGGGGTCCAGCACCACACCGTTGCCGATGACACTCAGCTTGCCGCCGCGCACCACACCCGAGGGCAGCGCGTGCAGCTTGTAGACCTTGCCGTCAATGACCAGCGTATGGCCGGCGTTGTGGCCGCCCTGGAAGCGCGCGATCACGTCCGCACGCTCGCTCAGCCAATCCACGATCTTGCCTTTACCTTCGTCGCCCCACTGGGCGCCGACTACGACGACATTGGCCATATCCGGTCCTTTACAGTCTTGGTTCAAACCCACGCTCATATAGCGATGCTGCACCGGCAGGGGAACCGGTTTTTCGCCGCAGTCAGACGCCAGACACCCTTTTCGCCCCGTTCACCAAGGCCTGCGCCTGCCCGGGCAGGCAAGAATGCGCCGCCGTGCCGCTGATTCCCGAAGGACACTTCGCTAACAAAAGGGCGAGCGCCTGCCCGCAGGCTTGCGGGGCACTTTATCCCTGCAACGTCCGTACTGGCTGTCTCAGGAGCATTGCCCCCGCCAAAGCGCCAGCCCGGTGGGGCGGGCAGGCGCTCACCCGGCGGCGCTTTGCGCCTGGATTCCGGGCGGATGGTGTTTCCACATGCAGGGTGTTGCGCACCCACCGTACGCCGCCTTCACGCGATCCTCATGTCCATCGGACAGACTGCCTCCTGATCGCGATCCCCCGCCATGGCTCCGCGCGCGGGGCCATGATACAAGGCGCAGGCATCTGTGCGGCTGCCTGCGCAACACCCGGAGACCGGCCCCGATAATAAGGGGGTCGTTCAGGACCTCCTGTCCGAGCAGGCCCCGCGGGGTCTGTCCATACTCCAACCGGCGGCGCCGCCCCCCCCCTTACGATCCGGCACCCCGACAGAGAGACAAAGCGTCAGAAAACAGACAGACCCGCCCGAGGCGCGATGCCTCCGGCGGCCGGACCTGCGGGCGCAGTCAGCCCCGCAGATGCACCGGCGCGCCATGCGGGGTGGACAGATAGGCCTCTTCCCAGCGGCTGCGCATCACTTCGGCCTCGGCGCGGGAGGCGGTACCGTCATCGGCCAGAAACTGCTCCAGCGTCTCCAGCCAGGCGCGGAAATAATCCTCGCCGCCGTCCAGCTCCCGGTTCAGCCCGTGGCGTTTCAGCGTTGCAGAGAACCGCTGCACCCAGTCCCCCCAGGTAAACCGCCCGGCCTCGTTCAGATGCACCGTGAGGGCAAAGACCTGCGCGTGCCAGGGTTCGGCAAACACGGGCTCCGGCGCGGATATGCCTGCACAATCACTCATAGCGGCTCCAGATAGCTTTGCCACAGATCCAGCACCACCTCGTCCCCCGGGTGTTCTGCATGCGCCCACAGCACCCGCGCCGGAAACCGCACCGCATACAGCGGCTCGGGCGCCTCGCCCAGCCCATGCGCGCTGCTGTCAGGAAACACATGGGTGCCATGCATCCGCAGAATGTAACCGCGCGCCCCGGCGGCATATTGCGGCAGCCGCGTGTGGCCGCCGTCTACCAGCGCATTATCCGCCGGCAGTCGCGCCCGCACCGCCTGGCCCGCAGAGAACCGCGGCTTCGGCCCGCCCTCCCGGTCCGCCGGGCCGCCCTTGGCCAGCGCACCGGCGACGTTCCCCGCCGTCAAAGCCCGTTCCGCCAGCGCGTGCAGCCCCGCGGCGCCCTTGCCCTGCAGGTCCTGCCGCGTCAGCACTCCTTTTTCGACCAGAAGATCCGCCAGCGCCGCGATCCATTTCTCATAATAGGAAAAGCGGGTGTAATCATTGGGCGAAAGCCGCTCGCGCGCATGGCGCGAGGTATCGATGTTCCACTGCCCCAGTGCGCCGCAGGCCAGTGTCACCGCGAGTGCGCGGGCATGCCAGTCTTCGGCAAAGACCGGCGCATCCGCGGGTTCCGGCACCACCGGGCCGTCGCCGAATCGCCCGCCCATGTCATGCACCCGGGTCATGCCGGCGCCCCCGCCGGCAGCTTCGCCAGAGCGGTGCCGATCATGCTGTCGCGGCTGACCAGCGCCGCCAGGCCGTCCTCGCTCAGACCTTCCGTGCCCTCAGGCCGCATCGGCAGCACCAGATAGCGGACCTCGGCGGTCGAATCCCAGACCCGCACCGCAGTGCCTTCCGTCAGCGCCACCCCGAAATCCGCCAGCACCTTGCGCGGCTCGCGCACCGCACGGGCCCGGTAGGCATCGGATTTGTACCAGCCCGGCGGAATGCCCAGCAGCGGCCAAGGGTAGCAGCTGCACAGGGTGCAGACGACCATATTGTGCTGCGCAGGCGTGTTCTCCACCACCACCATATGCTCGCCCTGGCGGCCGTAATAGCCCAGGTCTGCCAGCACCGGATCGGCATCGGCCAGCAGCGCCGCTTTGAACTCCGGGTCGCTCCAGGCCCGCGCCACCACCCGGGCGCCGTTCTGCGGGCCGATCCTGTTCTGATAGGTCTCGATGATCTCCTCCAGCGCGGCGGGATCGATCAGCCCTTTTTCAACAAGAATCGTTTCCAGCGCTTTGACCCGCAAGGCGGGATCTGGCGGCAAAAGAGCGTGCGGGTGGTCTGGGTCATCATGAGGCATGAAGAAACTCTGCCCTGCCGCCAGGGCCCGCGTCCAGTCACAATACGCTGCGAACAGGCCGCAACGGGCCCTCTGACCGCACGTCACGCTGCGGCTCCAAGGCGAAGCAAACTCCGCCCTTGCCCCCCCGGTCAATCTTGCCTATTTACCGCCCGATACTCAGCCAACCGCCGCAGGGACCCATGGAAAACGTTGTTCTCATCATCCATCTTCTTTTGGCTCTCGGCCTGATTGCAGTTGTACTGCTGCAGCGTTCCGAAGGCGGCGGCCTTGGCATGGGCGGCGGCGGCGGCGGAGCGGTCTCCGGCCGCGCGGCAGCCACCGCGCTCAGCAGGCTGACCTGGCTGCTGGCGATTGCCTTCATCTGCACCTCGATCACCCTGACCGTTCTGGCCGCGCAGAAATCGGCGGGCGCCTCGGTCACCGACCGTCTGGCCGTGCCGCAGACCGATGATCCGGACGGCGCTCCGGCGGCGCCGCTGGGCAGCGATCTTCTGCCGCCCAGCGAAGGCGACAACGCTCCGCTGGTGCCGAGCCTCGACTAAACCACTACACCTTGACGGGTTTTCGGGAACCGCAACAGCATCTTGCGGTTCCCTTGCGCATTACGCGCGAATCCTCTATATATGAAGTCCCGTGATGCTGCGGTTTTTCGGATGATTCCGATCACCGCCGGGCAGCTGAAATCTGACTTCTCACGGGGGCAGCCGAATACATATGGCGCGTTTTATCTTCATCACTGGCGGTGTCGTTTCATCCTTGGGCAAAGGCCTGGCTTCGGCAGCACTGGGGGCTCTTCTGCAGGCCCGCGGCTATTCCGTCCGCCTGCGCAAACTGGACCCCTATCTGAACGTCGATCCCGGAACCATGAGCCCGTTCGAACACGGCGAGGTCTTCGTCACCGACGACGGCGCCGAGACCGATCTGGACCTGGGCCACTACGAACGCTTCACCGGCGTGCCGGCCCGCAAGACCGACTCGATCTCCTCGGGGCGGATCTACACCAACGTGCTGGAGAAGGAGCGCCGCGGCGACTACCTCGGCAAGACCATCCAGGTCATTCCGCATGTCACCAACGAGATCAAGGATTTCATCTCGATCGGCGAGGATGAGGTCGACTTCATGCTCTGCGAGATCGGCGGCACCGTCGGCGACATCGAAGGCCTGCCCTTCTTCGAGGCGATCCGCCAGTTTGCCCAGGACAAGCCGCGCGGCGAGTGCATTTTCATGCATCTGACGCTGCTGCCCTACATCAAGGCCTCCGGCGAGCTGAAGACCAAACCGACCCAGCACTCGGTGAAGGAGCTGCGGTCGATCGGTCTGGCGCCGGACATCCTGGTCTGCCGCTCCGAAGGCCCGATCCCGAAGAAAGAGCGCGAAAAGCTGGCGCTGTTCTGCAACGTGCGCCCCGATTCGGTGATTGCCGCGCAGGACCTGAAATCGATCTACGAGGCGCCGCTGGCCTATCACCGCGAAGGCATGGACCAGGCGGTTCTGGATGCCTTTGGCATCGCCCCTGCCCCCAAGCCGAACCTGGCCCGCTGGGAAGATGTGGCCGACCGCATCTACAACCCTGAAGGCGAAGTGAAGGTGGCGATTGTCGGCAAATACACCCAGCTGGAAGACGCTTATAAATCCATCGCCGAGGCGCTGACCCACGGCGGCATGTCGAACCGGGTGAAGGTGAAGATCGAATGGGTCGACGCCGAGCTGTTCGACAAGGAAGACGCCGCCCCCTATCTGCAGGGCTACCATGCGATCCTGGTGCCCGGCGGCTTTGGCGAGCGCGGCACCGAGGGCAAGATCAAGGCGGCGCAATATGCGCGCGAAAACAAGGTGCCCTATCTGGGCATCTGCCTCGGCATGCAGATGGCGGTCATCGAGGCCGCGCGCAACGTCGCGGGCATTGCCGAGGCGGGGTCCGAGGAATTCGACCATGAGGCCGGCAGGAAACGGTTCGAGCCGGTGGTCTATCACCTGAAGGAATGGGTGCAGGGCAACCACAAGGTCAGCCGCAAGGCCGATGACGACAAGGGCGGCACCATGCGCCTGGGCGCCTATGACGCGGCGCTGACCGAAGGCTCCAAAGTGGCCGCCGCCTATGGCAGCACCCATATCGAGGAACGCCACCGCCACCGCTATGAGGTGGACATCAAATACCGCGAAAAGCTGGAAGAATGCGGGCTGAACTTCTCGGGCATGTCGCCCGACGGCCGCCTGCCGGAGATCGTGGAATGGAAAGACCACCCCTGGTTCATCGGGGTGCAGTTCCACCCGGAACTGAAGTCCAAGCCGTTTGCGCCGCACCCGCTGTTTGACGATTTCGTGCGCGCAGCCAAAGACACCTCGCGTCTGGTCTGAGGGAGCGCGCGGCAGGCAGGGGCCTCCCGCCTGCCGCTTGGCTCACATCACGTGAGCAGCGCCCGTTGGGCCCGGCGCCGCTGCGCGGCGCTGGGAAAATACAGAAAAAGGCGGGCCAGCGGCCCGCCTTTTGCCATTTTATTGATTTCCTTCAGGCCGGTTCAGAACCCGTGCATCCGCTTGGCCCATTGATAGGCCACCACCAGCCCCTTCATCCGCGGCAGCATCACCAGCGACGCCCCCGCCGTGATCACCGACATGATGACCGCCAGGGTCAAGGGGTCCGGGCGCAATTGCGTATAGACGATGTGCAGCGCAAAGCCGAGGATGTGGCCGACCACCAGGATGGTCAGATAGGCCGGGCCGTCATCGGCGCGCTGGTGGTGCAGTTCCTGACCGCATTCCGAACAGCCGTCGTTCACCTTCAGATAACTGTGCAGCAGCTTGCCTTCGCCGCAGTTCGGGCAGCGCAGGCGCAGCCCCTTCAGCAAGGCGGGCTTCAGCGCCCGCTGGTCCTGTTGCAAAACATCCATCCCAGTCATCGCAGGTCTCCTCGGGTTTGCCGCCTGATACAGTGATTCCCTCAATGAATGCAATCAATCTGCGATCATTATTATTGCATTCACAGAGGCAATCAGGCATTGAACCGATCAATCATGACACAATGCGCCGGAACACCGGCGGGAGACAGCGCAGATGCCCCCCTGGACCCCTGCCCGCCTGAACAGCGGCAAGCCCCGCTACGTGGAGATCGCCGAGGCGATCAAGGCGGATATCGGCGCAGGCGTGCTGTCCCCCGGCGACCGGCTGCCGCCGCAACGGCGGGTGGCGCAGGATCTGGGGGTGGATTTCTCAACCGTCGCCAGAGGCTACGCCGAAGCGGTGCGGCGCGGCTATATCGAGAGCTTCGTCGGCCGCGGCACATTTGTGAAGGCGCCGGACGCGCTGCCCGAACGCCCCGATCCGCGCCGGGCGCTGGAAGAAGACCCGATGATGAACATGCCGCCGGAGCCGGACGACCCGGCGCTGCTGGCGCAGATGGAAAAGGGGCTGGCGCATGTCTCGGCCAATCTGATGCCGCTGCTGCGCTATCAATCGGTCACCGGCAGCCCGCAGGACCGGGCCGTTGCGGCGGATCTGCTGCAGGCAAACCACCTGCCCTGCGCGCCGGAACGGCTGGTGATCACGCCGGGCGCCCATGCCAGTCTCTATGCAATCCTGACGATGCTCTGCGCGCCCGGTTCGACCGTATTATGCGAAGCTGTGACCTATCCCGGGCTGCGGTCGATTGCGGCGCGGCTGGGGATCCGGCTGATCGGGCTGGCCGCAGACCGCGACGGCATCCTGCCGGAGGCGCTGGAACAGGCCGTCACCGGTCACCGGCCCGCGGCGCTGTATCTGAACCCGACGCTGCAGAACCCGACCACCCGCACCATGCCCGCCGCGCGGCGGCGGCAGGTGGCCGCGGTGCTGCAACAGCATGCGCTGCCGCTGATCGAGGATGACGCCTATTGCTTCGTCGCCCAGGATGCGCCCTCCGCCATCAGCAGCCTGATCCCGGATCTGGGCTGGCATGTTGCGGGCCTGTCCAAATGTTTCGGCGCCGGGCTGCGGCTGGCCTGCACCACGGTGCCGCAGCGCAGCCTGATGGGGCAGTTCAGCCAGGCGTTGCGGTCGATGCATGTAATGGTGTCGCCGCTGAACCTGGCGCTGCTGGGGCGCTGGATCGAGGACGGCACCGCGGCGCAGATCCAGGCCTTTGTGCGCCAGGCCGCGGCCGCCCGGCAGGCGCTGGCGGCGGAAGTGCTGCAGGTCTGTTCCGCCGATGCGGACCCGCTGGCCTTCAACCTGTGGCTGTCCCTGCCGCGCGGCACCAGCCGGGCCGAGGTGATGGGCCGCATGGCGACCCGCCAGATCGGCATCCTGCCCAGCGATGCCTTCACCGTCACCGGCCAGCCGGAGGAAGCGGTGCGGGTGTGCCTGGGCGGGCCGATCAGCCTGGAAGAGCTGCGCGGCGATCTGATTGCGCTGAATGACGCGGTCACCCGCAAGGACTGGCTGGGCTGACGCCTGCTCCCGCGGCGGCGCACCGCTGCGCGATCTGCTGCCGCAGGCGGCAAATCCTGGCGCCGTTAGCGCAACACCCCGTTGTTTTCCAGCGGATTCGCGGTATAGACAGCGCCAAGACAGACCATTCCCAAGAAGAGTGACGCATTATGGCCAAAGACGCTTCCGTACATCAGGCACAACTCGACCGCATCGCCAACGGCAAGGGCTTTATCGCCGCGCTGGACCAGTCGGGCGGCTCGACCCCGAAAGCGCTGAAGCTTTATGGCGTGAATGAAGACGCCTATTCAAACGACGACGAGATGTTCGCCGAGATCCACAAGATGCGCACCCGCATCATCACCTCGCCGAGCTTCGGCAAGGACCGGATCCTGGGCGCGATCCTGTTTGAGAAGACCATGGACGGTGCGATCGGCGGCACCCCGGCGGCCGAGTATCTGTGGAACAGCTGCGGCGTGGTGCCGTTCCTGAAGGTTGACAAGGGCCTGGAGGAAGAAGCCGACGGCGTGCAGATGATGAAGCCGATGCCGGAGCTGGATGCGCTTCTGGCGCGGGCCAATGACGCCGGCATTTTCGGCACCAAGATGCGCTCGGTCATCAAGGAGGCCAATGCCGCGGGCATCAAGGCGGTTGCCGCCCAGCAGTTCGAAGCGGGCCGGCAGATCGTGGCGGCCGGCCTGGTGCCGATCATCGAGCCGGAAGTGGACATCAATTCCGCGACCAAGGCAGAGGCCGAAGAGGTCCTGAAGGCGGAGATCCTGGAGCAGCTGAATGCCCTGCCCGCGGACTGCAAGGTGGCGCTGAAGCTGACCATCCCGGCCAAACCGGGCCTGTACGACGATCTGGCCGATCACGCCAATGTGGTCCGCGTTGTGGCGCTGTCCGGCGGCTACAGCACCGATGACGCCTGCGCCCGCCTGGCGCAGAACAGGAAAATGATCGCCTCGTTCAGCCGGGCGCTGACCGAGGGGCTGAACGCCGCCATGAGCGATGCGGATTACGATGCCGCCTTGGGGGCGAATATCTCAAAGATCTACGACGCGTCGCTGTAAGCCGGCCGCAGATCCGTTGACCAGACAGCCGCGCCTGCGCAGGGCGCGGCTTTTTTATGGCTGGCAGGTCTGAGTCTGGCAGGTCAGAGGCCCGGGCGTCCGGCGCAGCAGACCGCCAGCACCAGCCCGGCACCGCTGAGAAACGGCAGCCAGAGAAACCGCAATGCGGCCGGGGTGAACCAGCCGGGCTGATCCGCTGCCGCCTGTCCCGCGCCGCCGATCCAGGCCCAGAACAGCAGCGCCGAGGCGGAGATCATGACCCCGCTGAAGGCGAGCAGCCAGCGTGCCGAGCTAGGCATCGCCGCCTCTGCCGCAGGGGGCCTGCAGCTGGCGGCAAGCCATCCGTTCAGGCCGCTTCGGTCAGCGACGGGCGCAGGCCGGTGCAGCTGACCTTGTTTTCATTGGCCGCCAGGTAGCGCCGGGCCGCCTCGCGGTCGCCGAAGCTCAGAGCCTCGTCATAAAAATAGGTGATCCTGTCCCCGGTGCGGGACAGAAGGCCGCCGCTTTCAAACAAGATGAACCATTTTTTCTGCACCAGTTGCATCAGCCTCGCTCCTTTCTGAAGTCCGGTGCTGAGACAGGGGCGCCTCAGCCGGATGTACTGCAGGTCTTCAGATCGCAACCAGCTTTCCGGCGCCCGAACGGGCCTCCCGGCAGCAGATTTCCGAATGCTCGATTGGCCTGATTTGTGCCCTGCTGAAGGCAGAAATCGCCCATAAATGTTGCCAAAAAGTTAACCGGGGTTTCTGCGGATTTTACGCGGCATTTTTCTGCCGGCTGGCGGCAGTTTCCCGCCGGCAGTGGCGGATTTTAGGAAAAATTGGCGAGAAAGCGATGTTGCGGTTTTTGAAGGCTTGCCGGCAGGGCGGCGCCGGGTCCGCGCCCGGCCTCCCCCGCGTCGGCGGCAAGGCGGCCTGCCGGGCAGCGGGACGGCCGTATTTGCACTGCACAGAAGAGTGCGGGGCACGGCATCGGCAAAAAGCGGACGCCGCGTCAGCCGAAGTCCGCAGGGCGTTTTTGCAGCTGTGCGGCGACCGCCTCCATCTGATCCGGCTTGCCGATCAGCTGCAGCTGTTCGGCGCTTTCCGCCAGCAGCACATCGGCCTGGGCAGCACCGCTTTCGGCGACAGCGATCAGGCGCTTGGCGGCCCGGATGGCGGAGGGGCTTTTTGCTGCAATGACGGCGGCCAGCTCCTGGGCGCGGGTCAGCGGGCTGTCTGACAGTTCGCTCAGCAGGCCCCAGTCCAGCGCCTGAGGGGCGCCGATTTTCTCGGCCGTGTAGGTGAGGCGGCGCAGCACGTCGGAGCGCAGCAGCCGCGGCAGCAGTGCCATGCCGCCCATATCCGGGATCAGCCCCCATTTCATTTCCATCACCGACAGCTGCGCCTCCGGGTGGGCAATGCGGATGTCGGCGCCCAGCGCGAGTTGCAGCCCGCCGCCGAAACAGGCGCCGTGGATGGCCGCAATCACCGGCACCGGCACCCGGCGCCAGACCATCGCCACCTCCTGGAACGCATTGGCGTCATGGTGGCTCCGCTCCATCACCAGGCTGTTCAGGTCGCGCTGCATCAGGCTGGCGAAACTGGCCATGTCGAGGCCGGCGCAGAAGCTTTTGCCTGATCCGGCCAGCACCACGGCGCGGGCATCCGAGGCGGCGACCTCCTGCCCGGCGGCGATGATCGCCTCGATCATCGCATCGTCGAGGGCATTGTGCTTGTCCGGGCGGGCAAGCGTGACATAGGCGATGTGGTCCTTGTAGCCGGTGGTGACTCGGGCCATGGTTTGTTCCCCGCTGCTGATTTGCAGCCAGCCTGCCCCGGATGCGGGAGGGTTGCCAGTGCGACGTGAGGGCAGGATCAGGGCGCGGTTTTCGGGCCAGGGAGCGGGAAAGCCCGGAGCTGCCGGCGGATCATTGGCGTTATGGTCCACCGGCACCGGCCAGAACAGGAGGCAGCCGAGGGCGGCGGCCAGCAGGGCGAAGCGGAAACCCGTGAAAGACTCCCTGAAAGACCTGGCGCGGACTGCGCGGGCAGCTGCGGCGACGCAAGCCTTGCCCCCTTCGCGGGCTTTCGGTTATCTGCCCCCATGACTGGTCCCCGCTATACCCCGCTTGCGCACTCCCTGCCCTCCACCGTGCCGTTTGTCGGCCCCGAAACCCAGGAACGCGCCCGCGGCCAGGCTTTTGCCGCGCGGCTGGGCGCCAATGAGAACATATTCGGCCCCTCGCCCAAGGCGGTTGCGGCAATGGCGCAGGCATCAGCCGACATCTGGAAATACGGCGATGCACAGAGCCATGATCTGCGCCAGGCGCTGGCGGCGCACCACCGGGTGCGGCCCGAGCATATCATTGCCGGCGAAGGCATCGACGGGCTGCTGGGGTATCTGGTGCGGCTGCTGATCGGGCCGGGCGATGCGGTGGTGACCTCGCTGGGGGCCTATCCGACATTCAACTATCATGTGGCCGGGTTCGGCGGGCTGCTGCATATGGTGCCGTACAGGGACGACCGCGAGGATGTCGGGGCATTGTTTGCCAAAGCGGCGGAGGTGGATGCCAAGATCGTCTATCTGGCCAATCCCGACAACCCGATGGGCAGCTGGCACAAGGGGGCGGAGATCGCCGCGGCGCTGGACCATCTGCCGGAGGGCTGCCTGCTGCTGCTGGACGAGGCGTATGTGGAATGCGCGCCGGAGGGCACCGCAGCCCCCGTCAGCGCCGATGATACGCGGGTGATCCGGATGCGGACCTTCTCAAAAGCCTATGGCATGGCCGGCGCGCGGGCCGGCTATGCGCTGGCGCACCCGGATCTGATCTCGGCCTTCGACAAGGTGCGCAATCATTTCGGCATGAACCGGGCGGCGCAGGCCGGCGCCCTGGCGGCGCTGCAGGATCAGGACTGGCTGGCGCAGGTGCTGGCGCAGATCGCGGAGGCGCGGCGCCGGATTGCCGGGATCGCGGCGGACAACGGGCTGAGCGCCCTGCCCTCGGCCACCAATTTCGTGGCGATTGATTGCGGCCGGGACGGGGTGTTTGCCAAGGCGGTGCTGGATTCGCTGGTGGATCAGGGGATTTTTGTGCGGATGCCCTTTGCCGCGCCGCAAAACCGCTGCATCCGGGTGAGCTGCGGGCCGCAGGCGGAGCTGGAGGGCTTTGCCGCCGCACTGCCGCGGGCGCTGGCTTCGGCACGGGCCGGCTGAAACTTGCCAACCGCCGCCGGATCGCGCCGGTTTTACCGGACATTCCCCCCTGCTGGACTACCATTTTGGTGCAGAACCGGGAGAATTGTCATGCGTGACCCTGAATTGCCGGCCAACATGCCGGATTTCTTCATCGCCGCAATCACCTTTGCCGGGATCAACCTGGTGTGGATCTTCTTTGTGGTCTGGGTGATGTACGGAATGGTGCCTGTTCTGGTGCTGGCGGTGCTGATCAACCATCTTATCACCAGGCTGGACATCCGCCTGAACGCGCGGAAGGCGTGAAACCCGCCTTCCGCCTGTTTCCAAGCCGCGGCTGACGCGCCGCCCGGACCATTGCGGCCGTCCCGCGGGGGGCATTCCGCCCGCTGCAGCGGCACGGCGAATTGCTTGCGCCCTGCAACCGACCTGCTTAAATGGTTGCGGCATGTCAGAAAAGGCGCGAAATGACCCGAACTCCCTGCCGGACCCTCCCCGCATGAGCCAGCCTCACAAATCCTCCCGCGAGCTGTTCGGCTGGCTGTGGCGCGGCTATCTGCGCCACTACATCGGGCTGCTGGGCATCGCCGCGGTGTTCATGCTGCTGGAAGGCGCCACCATGGGCGCGCTTGGCTACATGATGCAGCCGATGTTCGATCTGGTGTTTGTGGCCGGCAATTCCGACGCGCTGGTCTGGGTCAGCCTGGCGTTTCTGGCGATTTTCACCATGCGCGGCGTGTCCAGCGTCACCCAGAAAGTGCTGCTGAGCAAGGTCTCGCAGACCTCGGCGGCGCATCTGCGCAAGGATATGCTGGCGCGGCTGATCCGCCAGGACCCGGCGTTTCACCAGCAGCATCCGCCGGGGCTGCTGATCCAGCGGATCCAGTCGGACGTCTATGCGATCAACGCGGTCTGGCAGGCGGTGATCACCGGCGCGGGGCGCGATCTGGTGGCGCTGGTGGCGGTGCTGGGCGTCGCCTTCAGCATCGATTGGCGCTGGACGCTGATCCTGCTGATCGGGGTGCCGGTGCTGCTGCTGCCGATCTCCACCATCCAGCGCTATGTGCGCAAGAAGGCGTCGCGGGCGCGCGATCTGGGCGCCGATCTGGCGACCCGGCTGGACGAGATTTTCCACGGCATCGTGCCGGTCAAGCTGAACCGGCTGGAGGAGTATCAGGTGCACCGGTTTTCCGAACGCACCGATGATTTTGTCCGCTCGGAAGTGAAGGCGGCCTTTGGCACCTCGTCGATTTCCGGCATGACCGACATCATGGCCGGTGTCGGCTTCATGGCGGTGCTGCTGTATGGCGGCAACGAGATCATTGCCGGCGAAAAGACCGTCGGCCAGTTCATGAGCTTTTTCACCTCGATCGGCCTGTCGTTTGAGCCGATGCGGCGGCTGGCGAATATTTCCGGCGTCTGGCAGGGCGCCGCGGCAGCGCTGGAGCGGATCAAGGAACTGCTGGATGCGCCGATCCTGCTGAGCGAGCCGGAGCAGCCGCAACCGGCGCCGCAGGGGCTGCCAGCCATCAGCCTGAACGGCGTCGATCTGCATTACGGCGACGCACGGATCCTGCACGGGCTGACGCTGGAGGCCGAAGCAGGCAAGACCACCGCGCTGGTGGGCGCGTCAGGTGCGGGGAAATCGACGATTTTCAACCTGCTGACCCGGATGGTGGATCCGCAGGCAGGGTCGGTGACCGTCGGCGGGGTTGAGGTCACCCACCTGACAACCGCCGATCTGCGCGGGCTGTTTTCGGTTGTGACCCAGGATGCGATGCTGTTTGACGAGACCCTGCTTGAGAATATCGTGCTGGGCCGCACCGATGTGAGCGAGGACGAGCTGCAGGCGGCGCTGGAGGCCTCGCATGTGGCGGATTTCCTGCCCAAGCTGGAACATGGGCTGGACACCCGGGTCGGCCCGCGCGGCTCGGCCCTGTCGGGCGGCCAGCGGCAGCGGGTGGTGATTGCGCGGGCGCTGTTGCGCAATACGCCGGTGCTGCTGCTGGACGAAGCGACCTCGGCGCTGGATGCGCAATCCGAGAAGGTGGTGCAGCAGGCGCTGGACAAGCTGGCGGGCGGCCGCACCACGCTGGTGATCGCGCACCGGCTGTCGACCATCCGCAACGCCGACAAGATCGTGGTGATGGACCGCGGCCGGGTGCTGGACCAGGGCACCCACGACGAGCTGCTGGCGCGCGGCGGCGTCTATGCCGACCTGTACCGGCTGCAGTTTCAGGACGGCAAGACGGTGGTGGATACTGCCGGCATTGCCGCCCAGGCGGCACAGGTGCCGGGCGGCGCCGCAAACGGCAGGGACCGCTGGTTCCGCCGTTTTGCACGGAAGGTGTTCGGCTGAATTCCAGCTTTTTTGGAATGGCAGACAGGGCAGCGCCCAAGCCTGGACGGGCGCAAATGCGCCCTTCCCTGGGGAGGGCCGGGTGCTGCCCCGCCAGTCAGCCGCGCAGGAGGTCTATTTCCGGTAGGAAGCGGACAGCTTTGCAGGCTCCGCTCCCAGAAAATACCGCATCAGTGTCCACAGGTTCCGGCCGCCGCGCCGCAGCCAGCCGGCCCGCTGATAGCGCACCGCGCTGGTGAGCGCCGCGCAGGGCAAAACGGTCAGCCCGCGCAGACGCCGCACCAGGGCCACGTCCTCCATCAGCGGCTGATCCGGATAGCCGCCCGCGGCCGCATACGCATCGCGCCGGATCAGCAGGGCCTGATCGCCATAGGGCAGGCCGAACAGGCGGGACCGCAGATTGGCCCAGCCGGCAACCAAGGCAGGCATCAGCCCCCTGGCCCGGAACCGCAGGCGGAAGTAAGCGGGGCGCCCCTGCCCCTGCTGCAGGTGCTGGGCCACCGCCGCGGCCCATCCCGGTTCCAGATGGGTGTCGGCGTGCAGCACCAGCAGCCAGTCCCCCCTGGCCGCTGCGCAGCCCCGGCGCAGCTGGCCGCCGCGCGACGCGGCGCCGCTGATCCATGCGGCGCCTGCCCCCTCGGCAATGGCGCGGGTGGTATCGGCGGAGCCGCCATCGGAGACCACCAGTTCGCGGATCAGACCGGCGGCCAGACCCTCCATCAGATGTTCGAGCGCAGCGGGCAGCTCGCTGCTTGCGTTCAGGGTGGGAATGATGATGCTGACCGGCGCGGGCATGGCAGGAATTCCTGTTTTCTTCCGCCCTGCTTCCTATATCACTGGGCGGCACTATGAAACGTCCCCTTAGCCACACCGGAGACACAAAATGAGCGACCGCCGCATCCTGCGCCTGACGGGCAGTGACGCCAAACCCTTTCTGCAGGGGCTTGTCACCAACAATGTGGACCGGCTGGGCGGCGGGCTGGTCTATGCCGCGCTGCTGACGCCGCAAGGCAAGTATCTGGCGGATTTCTTTCTGGCCGCGGACGGCGAGGCGGTGCTGCTGGATGTGGAAGCGTCGCTGGCCGAGGGGCTGCTGAAGCGGCTGAACATGTACCGGCTGCGCGCCGATGTGCAGGTGGAGATGACCGATCTGCAGGTGCAGCGCGGCACCGGGGAAAGGCCCGCGGGCGCCCATGCCGACCCGCGCCATGCGGCGATGGGCTGGCGGGTGTACGGCGCCGCGGGCGGCGATGACGGCAGCGACTGGGATGCGATCCGGGTGGCGCATTGCATCCCTGAGACCGGCGTCGAGCTGGGACCGGAGAGCTATATTCTGGAAGCCGGGTTCGAGTCGCTGAACGGGGTGGATTTCCGCAAGGGCTGCTATGTCGGCCAGGAGGTGACGGCGCGGATGAAGCACAAGACCGAGCTGCGCAAAG
This sequence comes from Leisingera sp. SA215, assembly GCF_055902035.1. Taxonomy (NCBI): domain Bacteria; kingdom Pseudomonadati; phylum Pseudomonadota; class Alphaproteobacteria; order Rhodobacterales; family Roseobacteraceae; genus Leisingera; species Leisingera sp. SA215. Next base: position 247,379 of record NZ_JBVVXU010000004.1, read on the forward strand.
GGTTCCGCACAGTGGACGTGGACGGCACGGCGCCGGTTGGCACGGAGATCACCGCAGACGGCAAGCCGGCGGGCACGCTGTTTACCCAATCCGGCGGCAAGGGCATTGCCTATCTGCGGCTCGACCGCGCCAAGGGCGAAATGCTGGCCGGGGAGGCCCGTGTCACCTGGCAGCCGCAAGCGGGCTGAACGGAAGGGTTTTTTCCGTTCCGGGCACAGAAATACCGCGCAGCCGTCAGCTGCAGGGCGATGGCGGGCTTGGGTCAGCTCTGCTCCAGCAGAAAATCCTGCGTGCCGGCGGCGTTGCTGCGGTAAAAATTCCCGGCCGGTTCTGCGGACTTTCAGAACATTCCCTGCATCGCGCCGGGTGTCCGCCTTACACCACAACAGGACCTCTAAATTGGATGAATTTTGAAACGGCTTCGAAATTCACCAGCGCTCAGGCCTGAAACAGATTTAAAGAGGCGGTTGAAAGCGGAAACATCGTGATAGCCGACACGCCAGCAGATTTCGCTGACCGGCAGCGCCGTGAGTTCGAGCAGCCCCTTTGCTTTTTCAACTCTAAGCTCTTGAACATATCGATTTACGGAAAGCCCGGTTGCGCTTGGAAACTTACGATGGAGTGATCGTTCCGAAAGACCAGCCCGATGGGCCAAGGCAGCAACCGATAGATCTGTTTCGGCGTGACCCTCCATCCAGAGCTGCAGGGTGCGGATGGTCTGGTCTTTATGCGTCATGTCCGGGCGGAAAGACCGGTAATTGCGCTGCTCCCGGCCCGTCGGGTCGATCAGCATCTGACGGCACGTGCGTGAGACGACGGCCGGGCCAAGCCAGCGACCGATCAGATGGATCCCTAAATCCACCCAAGCCATCACCCCGCCGGCGGTGACAATATCATTGTCATCCAGCAGGATGTGTTCGGGGTGCAGGCACACCTTCGGGAAGGTTGACCGGAAGTCCGATTCGAGCGCCCAATGCGTTGTCGCCGGGCGACCATCCAGAATACCTGCATGCCCCAGCCAATAGCTTCCGGCACAGGCAGAGCAAATGATCGTTCCGTCCAGATGCTGATGCCTGATCCAGCAGTGCAGGTTGCGGTCATCGCGCCCCCTTGCCCCTGTTAAGTTCGGCGGGAAAATAATGGCGTCGATGTCTTGCGCAGGATCAATGGCGGCGGGCGTCAGAACCTGATGGAAAATCTTCCGCCCGGTCTGTTCGTCGACATGCCCATTGGCCACGTCAAACATTTCGCCCAGCCCATGCAAAGCGGATCGTTGAACACCCTCATAGGCGACAATGGCGACCATTGGCGTATTTGGCACATTCTCTGTCATATCCGCCAATCGTAGCGGCAGGGCATGGCATCGTAAATCCCAAGACAGAGTTAAACGAACATTGAAACGAGGCCAAAATGACCAATACCGCCCTGCTCCTGATCGACATCCAGAACGATTATTTCCCCAGCTTCGAGGGAAGCAAGATGGCTCTGCCGCACATGGACGCCGCTTCGGAAAGGGCCGCAAGCCTGCTTGCGACCGCGCGCCAGACAGGTGTGAGGGTGATCCATGTCAAACATGTCATGGCACCTGATGCGGCCCGGTTTTTTCTCCCGGGAACCGCCGGCGGAGAAATCCATGACAGTGTTGCACCAAAGGCTGCGGAAACAGTTGTCGAAAAGGCCAGGCCGAACAGCTTTGCCGGCACGAACCTGGAAGCCCTGTTGCGGGAGGCACAGATTGAGCACCTCGTCATATGCGGCGCAATGAGCCAGATGTGCGTCGACGCGACTGTCCGAGCCGGAGTTGACCTTGGCTTTGAAGTGTCGGTGGCTCACGATGCCTGCGCAGCAGCAAATGTCGCGCATAATGGTGTAAATGTGTCGTCCGAATTGGTTCATGCGGCGATCATGGCACCTTTGGCCGCCAGCTACGCAGATGTCCGGCTTGCCTCGGAAATCTTTCCTGAAGTGTGAAGCCCGCATTCGTGGCGCATCGCAGCATCGGTCACTCGGGACTCGCCGCGGTCAATGCGGGGAAACCGGCAGAGGCCCGGCTGAAAGCTGAAGTTGACAGCGCCAAAAATGAAAGCCCCGCGCATCTGCACGGGGCTTTCTGATTGCGGTCTCCTGAGGCGGCTCAGGCGCGCTCGGAATATTCCATGGTCTCGGTATTCACCACGATCATCTCGTCCTGGCCGACGAAGGGCGGCACCATGACCTTGACGCCGTTGTCCAGGATCGCGGGCTTGAAGGAATTCGCCGCGGTCTGGCCCTTGACGACCGGCTCGGTCTCGACGATCTGGCAGGTCACCTTCTGCGGCACGGTGGCGTTCAGCGCCTCGGATTCGTGGAATTCCACCACAATGGTCATACCGTCCTGCAGGAACGGGCGGCGTTCGCCCAGAAGTTCGGCCGGCAGTTCGATCTGCTCGTAGGTTTCGGTGTCCATGAACACCAGCATGCCGTCGCTCTCATAGAGGAACTGCTGGTCTTTCTGCTCCAGCCGGACCTTCTCGACCTTGTCCGCCGAGCGGAACCGCTCGTTCAGCTTGGAGCCATTGCGCAGGTTGCGCAGCTCGACCTGGGCAAAGGCGCCGCCCTTGCCGGGCTTGACGTGATCGACCTTCACCGCTGCCCACAAACCGCCATTATGTTCCAGGACGTTTCCGGGACGGATTTCGTTACCGTTGATCTTGGGCATGGGAAAATGCCTTTCAGATGGTTGTTGAAAACTTGCAAGACCCTATATCTGGCAGGCTGATCGCTGGCAAGACAAGGATATGGTGTGTACGAAGGATGAAGAAGCTATGCGCAAATTGCATGAATGCTATGCATCTGCGCTCTATCCGAATCGTCACACTTCCGTCATAAGCAGCGCTACGCCGAAAATTGCAATAGCAAGAACAACAAGGGATACGAGATGCGAGATTTCGTAGACGGCACCGCTTATAACAACGAGCAAGGCAACCGTGCCCGCAAACTTTTTGCAGCCGTTGTCCTGGCCGCACTGGATGATGCCATCGCCGACGACAAGAAATACGGCAATGGCCCGGAACAGATTGCCCGCTGGGCGCGCTCGCGCGATGGCCGCGAAGTGCTGTCCTGCGCCGGTATCGACCCCAATGAACGGGTGGTCGAAGGGCTGATGGACTTTGTCGGCCGCGGAGTGCGGACGTCGGTTGCGCTGTCGCGTGAAGAAAGCGAACGCCGCAACGCTGCGCAGGCAGAAGCCGCCTAAGGCCGCTGCCCCGCATTGCTGAAAAGCGCGCCCCTTGGGGCGCGTTTTTCTTTTGCGCGCCCCGGTTTCCGCGGGGGCAAGCCGTCGTTCGGCTGCCGCCGGCTGGCGGTTCCGGCACAGCGCCCATGGACGGCGCCGCCTAAGCTGCTATGCAGGCCCTGACAGAGGGGCGCAGGCAGGGAGAGGCAGCAATGGCGCGTTCGATCATGATCCAGGGCACCGGCAGCAATGTCGGCAAGTCGCTCCTTGTGGCGGGGCTGGCGCGCGCCTATGTGCGGCGCGGTCTGAAAGTGGCGCCGTTCAAGCCGCAGAACATGTCGAACAATGCCGCCGTCACCCCCGAAGGCGGCGAAATCGGCCGTGCCCAGGCGCTGCAGGCCCGGGCCGCGATGCGCCCCCCCCACACCGACATGAACCCGGTGCTGCTGAAACCCGAGACCGACACCGGCGCGCAGGTGATTGTGCAGGGCCAGCGCCGCGGCACCCAGGGCGCCGGCTCCTTCATGCGCGACAAATCAGGTCTCTTGGAGGCGGCGCTGGACAGTTACCGGCGGCTGGCCGCGGAGGCCGATCTGGTGCTGATCGAGGGGGCCGGATCGCCCGCCGAGACCAATCTGCGCAAGAACGACATTGCCAATATGGGCTTTGCCTGTGCCGCGCAGGTGCCGGTGGTGATTGCCGGCGACATTCACCGCGGCGGGGTGATTGCCCAGATCGTGGGCACCCGTGCGGTGCTTGAACGCCATGACCTGGAGCGGGTTGCGGGGTTCCTGGTGAACCGCTTCCGCGGCGATCTGAGCCTGTTTGATGCGGGACGGGACGATATTGCCGCGCGCACCGGCTGGCCCTGCCTGGGGGTGGTGCCGTGGTTCTGGGACGCCTGGAAACTGCCGGCCGAGGATATGATGGACATCGCCTCGCACAAGGGCGGCGCCTGCAAGGTGGCGGTGCCGCAATTGGAGCGGATGGCGAATTTCGACGACCTCGACCCGCTGGCCGCCGAACCGGCGGTGACGGTGGAGATCGTGCCGCCGGGGCGCGCCCTGCCCGGCGATGCCGATCTGGTGATCCTGCCCGGCAGCAAATCGACCATCGGCGATCTGGCGTATCTGCGCCGCCAGGGCTGGGACATCGACATTCAGGCCCACTGCCGCCGCGGCGGCCATGTGCTGGGCCTGTGCGGCGGCTATCAGATGCTGGGCCAGACCATTGACGATCCCGGCGGGGTCGACGGCCGCCCCGGCAAGGCCGCGGGGCTGGGGCTTTTGGATGTGCATACGGTGATGTCGGGCGAAAAGCGCGTCACCCTGACGGAAGCGGTGACCCGCGACGGCAATCTGCCGGTGAGCGGATATGAAATCCACATGGGCCGCACAACCGGCGCCGACTGCGCCCGCGCCTGGCTGAGTATCGGCGGCCGGGCCGAGGGCGCCGCCTCGGCGGACGGCCGGGTGAAGGGATCCTACCTGCACGGGCTGTTTTCCTCGGATGCCTTCCGCGCCAGCGTTCTGGCGGCACTGGGGCATGAAAGCCAGGCGGGGTATGAGGACGGCGTCGAGGACACGCTGGACGCGCTGGCGGCGCATCTGGAGCGATACATGGATCTGGACCAGCTGCTGGAGCTGGCACAGCCGGTGCCGATCTGACCCGCTCGCAAAAGCAGACAGGCAAGCCCTCCCGCGCCCGCCGTCCAGCCCTGGCTGGCGCCAGGACCATCCGCGGCCTTGGG